>JBPCNU010000192.1:0-9588 GCA_051000975.1 Rubrobacter sp. | reverse complement strand
GTTCTCAAGGGTCTGCATCAGGTTCGGCTTGACGGCCTCCTTCAGCATCACGGCCATCGCCCCGGCGGCCTTCAGTTCCTCAGCGGTGATCGGATACCCCGAGACGGTCGTCCCGATGACGATGCGCCCGAGCCGTTCCCGCAGGTCGCGCAGCGAGGTCGAGAGGGCGAGTATCGCCATCACCTCCGAGGCGGCGGTTATGTCGAAGCCGGTCTCGCGCGGCACGCCGTCGGTGCGGGGTCCCATACCGACGACGATGTTGCGAAGAGTCCGGTCGTTTACGTCGAGGACGCGCCGCCAGGTCACGCTGTGGCGGTCCACGTTGAAGAAGTCGTCGTTCTGGTGGATGTGGTTGTCTATCATGGCGGCGAGGAGGTTGTGGGCCGACGTGACCGCGTGGGTATCGCCCGTCAAGTGGAGGTTCAACATCTCCATCGGGATGACCTGGCTGTAGCCACCGCCCGCCGCACCGCCCTTTATCCCGAACGTCGGACCCATCGCAGGCTGGCGGATGGCGATGGTGGCCCGCTTACCGAGGTGCCTGAACGCCTGCCCCAGGCCGACCGTTGTCGTGGTCTTTCCCTCACCGAGCGGTGTCGGCGTTATGGCCGAGACGACGACGTACTTTGCCTTCGGGCGGTCGGAGAGTTCTTGCAGGGCTTCTAGTTTGATCTTTGCGACCGAGTCCCCGTAGGGTTCGAGGAACCTCCGGTCTATGCCCATCGAGTCCGCCACTTCGGGCAGCGGCTTGAGCCTGGCTCCGCGTGCTATCTCCAGGTCGCCGGGTATCGTCACGCGGCCCCTCATTGTTCTACTCATCGTATCCCTTCCCCTCCGTGCCACGCTCGACCGATTCGATGATCCGCTTTCGCCACGCCTCGATACCGCCAAGCTCGTTGAACGTATAGATGTGGAAGCCCCGGATGTCGTTCCTCGCGTCCTCGACTGCGGGACGCAGGCCGTTTAGAAGCGCGTCCGGGCTGTAGCCGCCGGGCAGGAACATCCTCAAGAGCAAGTTCCCGTGCTTTCGGAGGAACCGGGCCGACTCGCCGAGGCCGATCCTCGACGAAACCCGGAGCAGCTTCCGGTTGCTCACCGGCGCGGGGATGCCGATATATAGCGGGAGCGTGATGCCCCGGTCGCGCATACCCCCGACCCAGCCCTCGATCACCTCGGGCGAGAAGCAGATCTGGCTCACCACGCGGGAGGCGTAAACCGCCTTCTCCTCAAGGCTCCGGGCCGCGTCCTCCTCCGGGATGATGGGATGCCCCTCCGGGTACCCGCCGACCCCGATCTCCTCTATGGAGCTGCCGATGTTCGACATCGCCCGCAAGAGCGACACCGCCCCCTCGAACCCCCCGGCGGCCTCCGGCGCGTCCCCCGCGACCACGAAGACCTCCCGGACCCCGGCGCCGTCCAGCCGCCCGAGAACCTCGGTGAGGTGAGAACCGTCCCGCACCAGCCGCGCCGCGAGGTGAGGCACGACCCGGTAGCCGCGGTCGGTGAGCCGTTCCGTCAGGGCGAGCGTCGGCTCCATCCCCCTGACGGGCGACGCGGTAACGGTCAGCGTAACGTCGGTCGGGACGTGTTCGAGCACCGAGTCACGGGTCCCGTCGAGTGGGATCACCTCGTAGCGCGGCCTTCGCAGCGCAGCTACGAGCGGGTCGGCCTTGCTCCTCGTCTCCATGTGTTCCTTCCGGGAGAAGGGTCGATGATGGGCGGTGAGTAGAAGAACGACTACTCACCGCCGCTGAGGCTAGGCGGGTGTCAGGGTCTGCTCGGCCCGCTCGGGCTTGAAGAATACCCGGTCGGCGACGCTCGCCGGGACGACGCCCTCCGGCCTCCCGACCTCGACCTCGGTGCCGATCCCGTCGTATTCGACGGGGAGCATCGCGAAACCGATATTCTTCTCAAGACGCGGCGAGTAGCAGGCGGACGTGACCTTGCCGATTCGTTCGCCGTTCGCGGCGACGGGGAAGTAATCCATCATCGAGCCATCGTTGTACGAGCCGAGGTTCGCGCCCCCGATCTCGACCCCGACCAGCCTCCGACTCACGCCCTCGTCGCTGACCTTCTGCAGGGCGGCCTTGCCGATGAAGTCCTGCTCCTGCTCGAGCTCGACCATCCACTTATAGCCGTAGCCGACTTCGTACGGGTTCGTGTCGTACCACATGTCGCAACCCAGGGCGAGGATGCCGCCCTCGATCCTGCGTATGTGACACGGCCCGATCGGAGATATTCCGTGCGGCTCCCCGGCCTGCAACACCCGGTCCCAGAGCTTGAGTCCGTCGCGGCTCGCATTCTTCAGGTACAACTCGTAGCCGAGCTCGCCGGAGTAGCCGGTGCGGGAGATGACGAGTTCCATCCCGTCCAGCTCGCGGTGGACCATGAAGTAGTACGGCACATCGAGGATGCCCTCGCCGAAGAGGTCGGCCATGACTTCCCTAGACTTCGGCCCCTGAACCTGCATCGGCCCGACGTCGGGTTCTTTTATCTGAACGTCCAGCCCGGAGTTGTAGGCGAGACCCTGCGCCCAGAGCAGCACGTCGCTGTCTGCGAGGGAGAGCCAGAAGTGGTTCTCCCCGAGGCGCAGCAGGACGGGGTCGTTGATGATGCCGCCCTCGGCGTTGGTGATGAAGGCGTACTTGCACTGCTCGACGGCGCACTTGTGGAGGTTGCGCGGGGTGAGCATGTTCGTGAACTCGAAGGCGTCGGGGCCGGTGATCTCGACCTGCCTCTCGGCTCCGCCGACGTCCCACGTCGTGACGCCTTCCAGTAGCTGCCAGTATTCCTCGACCGGGTCGCGGTAGTAGCGCGGGTGGTAGTGGTGGTTGTAGACGCTGTACTTCTGGACGCCGTGCTTGCGCGACCCGTAGAAGTACGGCGACTTGAACAGCCTCGTGTACTCAAGTATGCCGGGGTTCGGATTGACTTCCATCATCAATTTTCTCCTCTTTTTCGTCGTTCGTTCCGGGTGTTTCTTCCTCGGCCTCAGCTACTTCGTCGCATCTCCTCTCGAAATACAGCGAAGCGCCGCGTTTCCCAACCTCCTTGCATCTCAGCCACGCATCCTCTTCATGGCCGGATCGAAGAGCGGCTCCGAGGCGACGCTCGCGCCGTGTCGGACGCCGAAGTATTCGATCTCGACCTTCGTCCCTTCCTCCGCAAGCTCGGGCGGGCCCCAGGCGTAGGCGATGCTCCTCTCTACCGAGTACCCGTAACCCGCGCTCGTGACGTATCCGACGGGACAACCCTCCGAGAGAACCGGCTCGCTCCCCATCAAGACCACCGCCGGGTCATCGAGGATCAGGCAGACGAGCTTCCGCCGATGGCCTTCTTCCCTGCGTTTCAGGAGCGCCTGGCGGCCGATGAAGTCGCCTTTGTCCGGTTTGACCGCGAAGCCGAGTCCGGCCTCGTAGGGATCGTGCTCGGTGGTCATGTCCGTGCCCCAGGCCCGGTAGCCCTTCTCTAGCCGCAGCCCCTCGAACGCCCCACGACCGGCCGCGATCACGCCGAGCGGCTCCCCGGCTTTGCGTAGAAGATCCCAGAGCCTCAGCCCCATGTCCGCCGGAGCGTAGAGCTCCCAGCCAAGCTCCCCGACGTAGGAGACCCGGAGCGCGACGACGGGGATTTCTCCGACGTAGATCCTCCTCGCCCTGAAGAATCCGAACGCTTCGTTCGAGAGGTCATCCGGGCTGAGGCCCTGTACGAGTTCCCTCGCCGCCGGGCCCCACACCCCGACGCAGCAGGTGCCGCTCGTGATGTCCCGGACCTGCGCGTAGCCGTCCGGCGGCAGGTGCCGCTCCAGCCACTCGATATCCCTCGTGCTGTTCAGCCCGAGCCGGAAACTCTCCTCTCCGAGCCTCGCCACCGTGATGTCGCTCCTCACACCCGCCTTTTCGTCGAGCATGGGGGTGTAGGTAACGCTCCCGACGGGCCGGTCGAGGTCGTTGGTGTTGAGCCTCTGGAGGAACCGGAGCGCGCCGGGGCCGGTGACCTCGGCCTTCTTGAGCGTTGCCAGGTCGAAGATGGCACCCCGCTCGCGAGTCGCGAGGTGCTCCGCTCCGACCACCGCCGACCAGTACCTGCCCCCCCACTCGTCGCGGTCGGGGATGTCGTAGCGGGCCAAGAGTGGTTCGTTTGCGGCGTACCACTGCGGCCGCTCCCAGCCGGACGCCTCGAGAAAGTACGCCCCAAGTTCGCGCTGGCGCACGTAGAACGGGCTGGTTCGCAACGGACGCGGATCGTCCATCGGCTGGCGGGGATGGATGATGTCGTAGACCTCCCGGAAGGACCGCGAGCTTCGGGCGAGAACGTAGGCGGGGCTTCGCTGGTGTTCGTCGAAGCGGTGCACGTCGAGGCCGCTCGGGTCGAGGCTCGGCGCGCCATCGGTCATCCACTCGGAGATCATGCGCGCAGCCCCCGCCGCGTGGGTCACCCAGACGGCCTCGCACATCCAGAACCCCTTGACCTCCCGCGACTCCCCGAGCAGCGAACCACCGTCCGGGGTGAACGAGAAGAGGCCGTTTATGCCGCGCTCTATCTCCGCCCCTCCGAGCGCGGGGAGCATCCGCTTCGACTCCTCCCACGGCCCCTCGAAGTCCTCGGGCGTGAAGTCCCAGATGGAGGGCATCACCTCGCCCGCTTCGTAGCGACCGAGTCGGTCCGAAGCGAGCGGCATCGGACGGTGCCTGTACGAGCCCACGCCGTACCTTTCACCGTGCTGGCGGAAGTACATCGAGTGATCCTGGTGGCGGAGGATCACATGATCGGCCTCCTCAGAGACGGCTTCGAGGCCCGGCACGGGGGTCGTCCATACGTACTGGTGCTGCATCGGTGTGAGCATCGGCCCGAAGGCCCCGGCCATCCGCCCGATGCGCGGCCCCCACATCCCGGCGCAACTGAGGACGACCTCGGTCTGTATAAGCCCCCGCGAGGTCTCGACCGCCCGAACACGCCCTTTCCCGATTTCGATGCCCGTTACTTCCGTCTCGCCGTAGAACTCCGCGCCGCCCCGCTCGGCCTCCCGCGCCATCGCCCCGGCGACGCGGACGCCTTTGGCGATGCCGTCCGAAGGGACGAAGAGGCCGCCGTGAAGTTTCCTCGTGTCCAGCAACGGGCTTTTCTCGACGCATTCCTCCGGGGAGAGCAGGTGCGCCTCGACGCCCCACGAGGTCGCGAGGCCGTGCCTGCGGCTGAGGTCTTTCCAACGTTCGGGGGTCGTCGCGACCTCAAGGCCACCTACCTGATAGAAGCAAGGCTCCCCCTCGAAGCGAAGCTCCGAGTAACGCTCGACACCGTAGCTCGCGAGCCGGGTCATGGTGCGGGAGGGGTTGGTCTGAAAGACGAGGCCGGGGGCGTGAGAGGTTGACCCACCCGCCTCGAAGAGCGGGCCCTGATCCAAAACCACCACATCCCGCCACCCGAGACGCGTCAGATGCTCCGCCGCGCTACACCCCACAATGCCCGCCCCAACGATGACGACCGCCGCGCTAGATCTCATCAAATGCCCCACTACTCAAGACCTCCAACCCCGCGAACAGCGTTCCGCCCGGCTCACGGCTTGTTGCGTATTACGCATTGCTTTTACGTATAAGGAACAAGTAACATATGTGATTCATCGCGTCAAGGTCCTGGTGGGAGATTCTCGTATGAGGCACTGTGAAGTCTCGACGCTTTCATCGAAGGCTGAAATCCGGCCAGCGAGGGTATAGTCAGGGCCGCCGTCGTCGCGAGGGCGGAATGCCGGGGTGATCGCGGATGGCTTCTGAAAAACTGTCGCCAGCGACTATTCACTACCCACTCGCGAAAGCGAGACCATCTGACCGGAGTCGGCGTCGGAAGGCGTTCGTTGCAAGTATTCTCCAGGCAAAGGGGAGCCGCTCAGAACCAGGGCTCAACGTGAATCGGGGGCACGGTGTTCGTGTTTCTTCGCCCCCGAATATTTTGAATAGGCAGCATAGCGACTCACTCGAGGCGCTTGATCAGCATGCAAGTCGCAACCGAACCTATTCCGGCAGCTCTTCGAAATCATCTGTCCCGGTGGCCTCGTTAGTGGGCCCTGGTAGCGCTCTCTGCCCTAGCGCTCTCTGCCCTCTACCGGATCGCTAAAGGATCATTATCTGCGGGACCGCCATTCGCCTGGACGAACTCCTCGAAGGACAGGTCCGGCATGAAGGAGTCCGTGTCCTCCTGGAAGAAACGGCGCCTCCACTGCCCGTCTTCGAATACCCAGTAGGTGGTACGAACGAAGGACGAGCCGTCTTCGCTGGTAACCCTGAGCTGCACTTCCGTAAGGAGGTCTTCAGAGGCACTATCCAGGTTCACGGAGAGTATGTGGTAGATAGACTGGTCCCTGTCCCAGTACCACTGGTTTTTCTGCGACCATTCTTCTCTCGTGAAACCGCTCCGGGTCTGAGAATCAAGCTGCTCGTAGGTGTAGTCCCAGTCCTCCAGCCCCGCGGCCCGGTAGTAATCCCCCGCCGCCTCTTCCGCCGCAGCCTCCGTCGGGGCATCCGAAGAGGAGGAGGTCGGGGTGGAACCCGGCGTGATAGTGGGTTCTGAGGTATTTGCGGGCGGTACCGCCGAGGGCCGTCGGGACTCCGAAGGCGGAGGGGCCTTTTCAGCCTCTCCCGAAAAGCCCGCAACAGGTCCGAGGCCTGCGAAGGCCATTACTCCGGCACCGGCCAGCACGAGAATCACCAGAAGCCCCGCCGTCACCAACGCCACGCCTGTATATCCCGGCCTCGCTCGCCGCTCTCCGACGGAAGCCGCAGGTGGGGTGGGCGGAGGGGTATAAGTCCTGGTTGCGGCGGTCTGTCCCCCGCGTACAGGCCCGATGAGCGGGACGGTAGCCTCCCGGCCCGATGATGCAGCGCTTCCGGCCGCGTTGCGCAACCGTTCGAGCCGGGTGATGAGCGCGTCCGCGTCCGGCGGTCTCCGGCTCGGCTCCCTGGATGCGAGTTCTACCGTCAGGACGCTGACCTCTTCGGGGATGTGCGGGTCTGACTCCCCGGGCCACCGCAGGTGACCGTTTACGTGCTTCATGGCGATCCCGATGGGTGTCTCGGCAACGTAGGGAAGCTCTCCGGTGAGCATCTCGTAGAGGACTATCCCGAGCGAGTAGAGGTCGCTCTGTGGAGTGGCGGGCTCTCCCAGCGCCTGCTCGGGGGAGATGTAGTGGGCGGTCCCCAGGATGAGTCCGGTCTCGGTGAGGGTGTTCAGGGAGGCGGCGCGGGCTATACCGAAGTCCGTCACCTTCAGATCGCCGGTCCCGGTGAGGAGCATGTTCTGGGGCTTGATGTCCCGGTGGATCACACCCCGCTCGTGAGCGACCTTCAGGGCCCTTGCCGCCTGTAGCGTTAGGGAGAGGGTCTTATCGAGGGGAAGCGGTCCTTCGCGGTCGAGAAGATCCCTCAAGGTCCCGCCGCTTACGTATTCCATGACGATGTAGTGCAGACTGGCCCCGGTCGCCCCCCGGTCGTGAACCGGTACTATGTTCGAGTGGGAGAGAGAGGCGGCGCTCCTCGCTTCCCGGTCGAAACGCTCGACGGCATCCGGTTGTTCGGTGAGGTGGCGAGCCAGGACCTTGATCGCCACGTCCCGCCCGAGGGTCTCGTCGTGGGCCAGATAGACTTCACCCATGCCTCCACTACCGAGAGGCCCGACGATCCTGTACCGGTTGTCTATAAGCGGTCTCAAGGCCTCCTGCTTCGACTTCTGCACCCCGGATACGTGGCGAGGGTCATTGTAGTTTACCCGCCCGCCTGTCAGAGAGCCGGGTGGGCAAAACCGGGAAACCTGCCGATTTGCGTCGCAGCATAACCCAGACCAGGGTGCAGCGGAGAGTCGATATCGCGGCGCACCGCTACATCTATCCCCCACCCCTCCTTCCGACTTATATAGCCAGGATACAGCGACAACCATTCACCGCGAGCCTGAACCTAGGGCCGAAACCCGGCGCTGTTGCGGGGAACCTGCTCCTGGCCACGAGGTTCACCGTTGCGACCGAGCGTGTCGCAGCGGGGCTCCCCTGGACGGTGCTGCCCTAGCTTTCCATTTCAAGCCTTTTGGCCAGTGCCTGAGCCGGGGCCGGCACGGCGGCCAACGACGTTCTTGCCGGCACCGCTGGTAAGAACGTCCTCTGCGACCTCGGTGGCAACGGCACCCTGAACGGCCGCGGGGGGGCAATGACATCATCCTCGGCGGAGGCGGAAACAATCGGCTTACAGGCGATTCTGGCGACGACGCCCTCAACTCACGCGATCGTGTCAACCGATGCCTCTGAGAAGTCGATCATCGGCTTTCCATAAGCTATCTAGTCGTGATCACTGCTCGACATCGAGGGCCGGGGATAATAGGGGCCGGCCCTCGAGTGGCACAGGTGATCCTTTCGTACCTGTCCACGTCCGCCGGGTCGTCATGGTGTTTTATCGGTGGGTTTGTCAGAGCATGATGGGGAGTGTCAGAGGGCTCCGAAACCTTGTTCCCTCCGATTCGAGCGACCTCAAAGCATATCTTCACCACTCGACGGCCTTCCTACACGGTTTCAGAGCCGAGTTGATTGCGTATTTTCTCCTGGACCGCCAGGATCGCGGAGGGATCATACTGCCGGATTGAGCACAGCCTGCAGGAACGGATATCCGATGTCGTTCTTCCGATTGCGATAGAGTACGCAAGGGAGTTTATGCGGGCCATGAGGCCCTCTTAGAGGAGGCAGGGTTGTCCCGGCGACGTGTTGACACAAAGGTACGCTGATATTCGAAGCATTGATGAGAAGGTAGGGTAATCTCGTGGGCCCTACAGAGATGGCGATGGCTACCGGCTGGGACCCGCGCCTCGTGGTGCTGTCCTACGTAGTCGCTGCCTTTGCCTCTTACACTGCGCTGGACCTTGCCGGGAGGGTTTTCTCGGCCGCCGGGCAGGCTCGAACGGTATGGCTCGCTGGCGGGGCCTTCGCCCTGGGGACCGGCATCTGGTCCATGCACTTTACCGGGATGCTGGCCTTTATAATGCCGATGGCGGTCAGGTATGATATTAGGATCACCCTGCTCTCGATGGCTATAGCGATACTCGCCTCGGGTCTGGCCCTCTTTGTCGTGAGCCGCGAGACCCTGGGTATCAGGCGGTTGCTTCTCGCCGGTCTGGTAGTGGGTATCGGCATAGCTTCCATGCATTACACGGGTATGGCGGCGATGCGGATGCAGGCCAATATCAGCTACGATCCCCTGCTCTTCGCGGCCTCGGTCTTTATCGCTATCTCCGCCTCGATAGCCGCTCTGTGGCTCGCCTTCCGGTTCAGCAGGGGTGGGCAGGGTACAAAGTGGCTTTTGCAGAAGATAGGGAGTGCGCTCGTCATGGGCGTTGCCATAGTGGGGATGCACTACACGGGCATGGCGGCGACTATCTTCGCGCCGACCAGCACGAATGTAGACCTGAGTTCTTACCTTGCAGTTGCCCATTCCGGGTTGGGGTTCGGCATTGGAATCATCACGCTGCTTATCCTGGGCATCGCCCTTGTAAGCTCGCTTGTAGACCGCAGGTTCTCGGCTCAGGCCGAAGAACTGAAAGAAAGCGAGCGGCGCTATG
>JBPCNU010000191.1:0-5027 GCA_051000975.1 Rubrobacter sp. | reverse complement strand
GGGTCATACACCAGCAGGGCCTCTTGCAGGCGACGGTGCTCGGCGTCGGGACCGGCCTGCTCGCCGGGTTCATAGTTGCCAACTTCAACCAGATCAACCCCGACTATCTCGCCTTCGCGGCGATCTTCGGCTTCGGCATCTCGGCGGTCTCGCTCGTCGTGTTGCAGTTCGGATTCAACGGCCCGGTGACGCACCACATGATCCTCCCGGCAGGGGTCGCGGCGGTCGCGGTACTGTCCGGTGGGGGCGGGGACGTGGCGGCGGTTCTGGCGGCGGTGGTGGCCGGGGTCGCGGGCGCTCTCCTGGGGGAGCTGTTCTCACGACTGTTCCTCATACACGGCGACACCCACGTCGACCCTCCGGCGTTCGCGATCTTCGTGATGACGACCATCATCATCCTGCTCAGGGTCGCCTTCGGGGCTGTGTGATAGCCGGGAACTCCGGGCAAAGATAAGCTGCTGGCGAAAGAGCCGCAAAGAGTCGTAGATACCCCGGAACAGGAGATGATTTTGGAGACCACATCACGAACGGTCGAGGCAGAGTCCATAAACACCATCCGCGCCCTTGCGATGGACGCGGTTGAGCAGGCACAGAGCGGTCACCCCGGAACGGCGATGGCCCTCGCGCCGCTCACGTACACGATCTTCAAGAAGATGATGAAGCACAACCCGGCGAACCCGCTCTGGCCCGACCGGGACCGCTTCATACTCTCCGCCGGGCACGCCTCGATGCTTCAGTACGCCGTCTTGCACCTGACCGGCTACGACCTCGGACTCGAAGACCTCAAGCAGTTCCGGCAGTGGGGTTCGAGGACGCCGGGCCACCCAGAGTTCTCGCACACGCCCGGCATCGAGGCGACTACGGGGCCGCTCGGGCAGGGGTTCGCGAACGGGGTCGGGATGGCGATGGCCGAGCGTTATCTCGCCGACCGTTACAACCGTTCGGGGCATGAGATCGTAGACCACCACATCTACGCTATCTGCTCCGACGGCGACATGATGGAGGGCGTTACGCAGGAGGCTGCCTCGCTCGCCGGACAGAACGGCCTCGGCAGGCTCGTCTACATCTACGACGACAACCGTATCACCATAGACGGCTCGACCGAGAAGTCCTTCGACGGCGAGGACAAGGGCAAGCGATTCGAGGCCTACGGCTGGCACGTCCAGCACGTAGACGACTCCGAAGACCTGGAGGCTATAGAGGCCGCACTCGGGGCGGCGAGAGACGAGACGGAGCGTCCGTCCATGATCGTCCTGAGGAGCCACATCGCCTATCCGGCCCCGAACGCCATAGACACGGCGGCGGCGCACGGCGCGCCGCTCGGGGAGGATGAGATCAAGGCCGCCAAAGAAGCGATGGGCCTCGACCCGGAGAAGTCCTTCTCCGTCGCAGGCGAAGTCTACGAACACATGTCCTGCAAGGCGAGCGGCGCGGAGCAGGAGTCGGAGTGGAACGACCGTTTCGACGCCTGGCGCGACGCCGAGCCCGACCTCGCGAAAGAGTGGGAGACCGCCTGGAGCAAGAAGCCCGAGGCCGGGTACAGGGACGCCTTGCCGGTCTGGGACCCGTCCGAGACCGAGAAGCTCGCGACCCGTAAGGCGGGCGGGGCGGCGATGGCGGCCTTCGAGGCGTTCACGCCGACCATGATCGGGGGCGCCGCCGACCTCGTCGGCTCCACGAACACGGAGTTCAAGGAGTCTGGCATCTTCATGAAGGGCGAGCCGGGCCGGAACATCGCCTTCGGCATCCGCGAACACGCGATGGGGAGCGCGGTCAACGGCATCGAGCTGCACGGCGGGATGGTCCGGCCCTACGGCTCGACCTTCCTTATCTTCAGCGACTACATGCGCCCGGCGATACGCCTCTCCGCGCTGATGGAACTCCCCGTCGCCTGGGTCTTCACCCACGACTCCGTCGGCGTCGGGGAGGACGGCCCGACCCACCAGCCGATAGAGCACTACATGGCGCTCCGGGCGATCCCGAACCTCACCGTTATAAGGCCCGGCGACCCGAACGAGACGAGCGAGGCGTGGAAGACCACCTTCGACACCGACGGACCGGTCGCCATGCTCCTGACCCGCCAGAACCTCCCCGTCCTCGATCCCGAGAAGACGAAGGGCGCGTCGAGGGGGGCCTACGTCTACTCCGAGACCGGGGGTGAGCCGGACGTGATCCTCATCGGCACCGGTTCGGAGGTCTCCCTCGCCATCGAGGCGGCGAAGAACCTCGCGGAGAAGGATATCTCGGCCCGGGTGGTCAGCATGCCCTCGTGGGAGGTCTTCGACCGGCAGGATCAGGGCTACAAGGACGAGGTCTTGCCGCCCTCGGTGGAGGCGAGGGTCTCCGTCGAGTCGGGCATAACGAGCGGCTGGGAGCGGTACGTCGGCTTCAAGGGCAGGTCCGTGGGCATAGACCGGTTCGGGGCGAGCGCGCCGGGCGACCGGGTGATGCAGGAGTACGGCATCACGCCGGAGAACGTCGCGAACGTCGCCCTGGATGTTCTGGGCCGGAGCGACGAGGCCGAGAGTGACGCAAGCACGCCATCCTTCCAGAAGACCGAGCCGGAGGAGGGCCACTCCTAGAGCGACTACCAGGCGACGACGAGACAGACGGCGAGGACCGCCGGGGTGAGGTAAGGCTCCGGCGGGTTCCGCAGTACGAGGCATCAGGTGTGGGGTATCGCGGACTCGATTTTCGGTCCGCAGGGAAAGGAGAAGGTCCGGTGTCAGAGGGCGATGCAGCAGGTTTTCAGGGAGCTATCTTCGATGTGGACGGCGTCCTCGTAGATTCGCCGCACGAGCAGGCGTGGCGCGAGGGTTTGCGAAAGCTGATGGAGAACGAGTGGTCGAATATCCGGGGCGAGACGAGCTACACGCCGGAGAAGTTCACGGCGCAGGTATACCAGGAGAAGATGAGCGGGATGCCGCGCTTCAAGGGGGCGCAGGCCGCGCTCGAATACTTCGGCGTGCCGGACGCGGAGAGGCGGTCGCAGGAGTACGGGGATCAGAAACAGGAGATGATCGTCGAGCTCATCGAGAAGGGTGATTTCTTCGCCTACCCCGACGCCCTGCGCTTCGTCCTGGCCGTCAAGGACGCCGGGCTGTTCGTAGCCGCCGCCTCGTCGTCGAAGAACGCGAACGCCTTTATGGAGAAGATCCTTCTCGACGAGTTCGCGGAGCAGGAAGGCCTCGACTACGATTTCATCGAGCCGGGGCTGACCCTGCTGGACATCCTGGATGCGAACGTCTCCGGGCGCGACTTCGAGCAGGGCAAACCGCATCCTATGATCTTCCTGACGGCCGCCGAAGAACTCGGCCTCTCGCCCGGGGACTGCTTCGTGGTGGAGGACGCGGTGAACGGGGTCGAGGCGGCGAAGGCCGGGGAGATTCAGGCCCTCGGCCTCGCTAGGGCCGACGACGAAGAACTCCTCGCCAGGGCTGACGCCGACATCGTTGTGACGAGCCTCGATGACATCTCGCTCGACGCTCTGTTCGAGGGCCGGCTCGACAGGAAGAGGGGCGTATGATCTCCCGCGACGGAACCAACCTCGGTCGGTACGAACAGGCCGTCTCCGGCGCGCTCTCGGACCTGCGTGAATCCCGCGCCGTCGAGCGGATGTACGACGGGGATCACACCGTCTGGGGGCCGGAGCCGGAAGAGATCGCCGACCGGCTCGGCTGGCTCGAAAGCCCCGAAACGGTGCGGGCTGAGCTACCGCGCCTGACGAAGCTCGCCGAAGACCTCAAGGCCGAGGGGATAGAACACGTCCTGCTGATGGGGATGGGCGGCTCCAGCCTCGCCCCGGAGGTCTTCGGGTTCGCGCTCGGCGGCTCCGAGGGATACCCCGACCTGACCGTCCTCGACTCCACCGACCCGCAGGCGGTCCTGAGCGTCGCCGGCAGGCTCGATCTGTCGAAGACGGTCTTTATCGTCTCGACGAAGTCCGGCGGAACGGTCGAGACTTTCTCGTTCTTCAAGTTCTTCTACAATGAGGTTCAGAAGCTTGTAGACGCCGACCCCGGCTCGCGGTTCATCGCGATCACGGACCCGGGCAGCGGTCTTCAGGAGACGGCGGAGCGGTATTCGTTCCGCGAGATATTCCTGAACGACCCGAACATCGGCGGTCGGTACTCTGCGCTCTCGCTCTTCGGGACGGTTCCGGCGGCCCTGATCGGGGCCGACGTAGGACGGCTCCTCGAATCCGGCACCGAGGCCCACGAGGAGTGTTCCACCCCGGCCACCGAGGAGAACCCCGGCGCTTATATCGGGGCGATGATGGGGGAACTCGCCCGACACCAGGGGCGCGACAAGCTGATCTTCCTCGCCTCGCCCGCCCTTGCCTCGTTCGGCCCCTGGGTGGAGCAGCTCATCGCCGAGAGCACCGGCAAGGACGGCGTTGGGATTCTGCCCGTAGCGGAGGAACCGCTCGGCTCCGCCGAGGCCTACGGCGAGGACCGGGTCTTCGTCAAGCTCGCGCTCCGGGGCGAGTCCGCGCCGGAGACGGACGGCCTACTCGCGGAGCTTCGGGAGGCCGGGCATCCGGTGGTGGAGATCCTGCTCGACGACGAGTACGACCTCGGCGGGGAGATGATGCGCTGGGAGGTGGCGACCGCGATAGCGGGCGAGCGGCTCGGCATTAACCCGTTCGACCAGCCGAACGTCGAATCGGCGAAGGTCCAGGCCAGGAACATGCTCTCGGCCTACGGGGAGAGAGGCTCGCTCCCGCCCCTCGAACCGACCGCCACCGACGGAACACTTTCGGTCTACTCGAGCGGGGGCTCGGACGACGTGGACGGGGCCATCAGGCAATTCCTGTCAAAGCCGAACGAAGGCGATTACATCGCGATTCAGGCGTACCTCCCGCCCGAAGAACCCACAACGGATATGCTGCAGAGCGTCCGCGCCGGGCTTCGGGACAGGCTGAGGCTCGCGACGACGTTCGGGTACGGGCCACGCTTCCTGCACTCGACGGGGCAGCTCCACAAGGGCGACGGCGGAAACGGGCTGTTCGTCCAGATCACCTCGGA
>JBPCNU010000190.1:0-13911 GCA_051000975.1 Rubrobacter sp. | reverse complement strand
GAGCGTTCACGGGGTCGAGCCGGAGCGCGGCTCGCGCCGGGCGATGAACGTCTGCCGGGCGCACCCGAAGGTCTGCGTCCTGACCAAACTGGGGTTCGGACCGGGCGAAGTCGCCGGGGAACTGAGGGGACTCGGACGGGAGTTCATCGTCTGTGAGCGGCTCGGGATGGACAGGGAGCGAGTGTTTTCCGGGGGTGCGGAAGAGATCGCGAATCGGGACTGGCAGGAACCCAACGTGGTGATTGTCCTCGACTGGAAGCGGATGAAGTCCGCTAAGGCCGGGAAATCGTGGGTCTCCGGCGGGGAAGGTCGGAGCGGGGGCTGGGGGCTTGAGATCTCGGAGTTCGAGTACCGGTCGGCCATGATCACGAAGCCCGAAGCCCGCTCGCTCGTGCTCTCCAAACTCGGCCCAAAGTCTGGAGACATGGTCTGGGACGTGGGCGCGGGGAGTGGCTCCCTCGCCATCGAGTGCGCTCGCTTCGGGGCGGCTACTGTAGCCGTCGAGCGGGACCACGAATCTTGCGAGAACGTCCGGCGGAACGCCGACCGGCACGGCGTCCACGTCGAGGTGGTCGAGGGCGAGGCTCCGGCAGCCCTCGAAGGTCTCCCCGAACCGGACGCGGTCTTTATCGGCGGGTCGGGCGCACACTTCGAGGAGCTCGTAAAGGTATGCGCCGGGCGCGCCCTCCGCTCGGTCGTCCTGACGCTCATCACGCTGGAGCGGGTCGTACCGGCGACCCGCCTGCTGGAAGATTCCGGCTACGCGGTGGAGGCGATCCTCCTGCAAACCTCTGGGCTGAAAGGCATCGCGGGCATGAATCGCCTCGTTCCGGAGAGCCAGGTCTTCGTCGTATCGGGGGTTCGCGGATGAGCGTGATGAAGCGCGTGGCCCTCGTCGCCGCAACGGAGAACGGACGCAGGAATGCCCGGCATCTGGCGAGGGTCTGGCCCGAGGCCGAACTGTACGAAGGCCCGGTGAAGGCGGCGATCGCAAGTGCGTGGCGCGAGGCTGACGGCGTCGTTGCTTTTCTGGCGACCGGGGCGACCCTGCGACTCGTCGCGCCGTTGCTTGCGGACAAGGGCACCGACCCCGGCCTCGTATGCGTGGACGACTCGGCTCGCTTCGCCGTCGCGCTCTCGGGCGGCCATGAAGGCGGGGCGAACGAGCTGTCGAGAAGGGTCGCGGAGGCGCTCGGGGCCACGTCCGTTATAACCACCGCCTCGGACGCGACCGGTCATCCGGCCCTCGACTCGCTCGGTGAAGACCTCGGGTTTCGGCTGGACGACGCCTCGGAGGTCGCCCCGGTCGCCGCCGCGCTTGTCTCCGGCGAGGAGGTGCGGCTTGTCTGTGAGCATCGCTATCCGCTCGGGCCGCTGCCGGGGAACGTCGTCTCGGGTGAGGTAGAGCAGCCGGGCGTACCGTCGATCGTCGTCTCCGACCGGACGAGAGAGTTTTCGTCTCCGGCGGTCGTGTATCGTCCGGCATCGCTGGTCGTCGGGGTCGGGTGCAGTCGGGGGGCTTCGTCGGGGGAGATCGTCCGCCTGGTAAGGGAGTCGCTGGCGGCTGCGGAACTCTCGGAGGGTTCGGTCTCCGCCTTCGCGAGCGTGGACGTAAAGCGTGATGAGGCGGGGCTTCTGGCCGCCGCCGAGGAGTTCGGGGTCGGGGTGCGGTTCTTCTCTTCGGCTGACCTGTCGCGGTTCGTCGTACCGAACCCATCTGAGGTCGTGCGCGGGGCGGTCGGGACGCCGAGCGTGGCGGAGGCGGCGGTGATCTCGAGCGGCGCGGAACTCGTCGCAGAGAAACGTAAATCGCAGATGGCGACGTGCGCTATCGGGCGGCTCGCGGTGCGGGGAAGACTTTACCTGGTGGGGCTTGGTCCGGGGGACGAGTCGCTTATCCCGCCGATGGCCCGCGCCGCGCTCGTCCGTTCGGAGGTCGTGGTCGGTCTGGCACAGTACGTCAGGAGGATCCGACCCCTGCTCCGGCCCGGTACAGAGACTATCGAGCCGCCACTCGGCAGAGAGGTCGAGCGGGCGGAGGTCGCGCTGGAGGAGGCGAAGAAAGGCTCGTCGGTTGCGCTCGTGAGCAGCGGGGACATCGGGGTGTACGCGATGGCCTCACCCGCGCTGGAGCTCGCCGGGGAGGAGGTGGACGTCATCACCGTGCCGGGCGTAACGGCCTCGGTCGCGGCGGCCTCTTTGCTCGGTTCGCCGCTCGGGCACGATCACTGTTCCGTTAGCCTCTCCGACCTGCTGACGCCCTGGGCCGTGATCCGGGACCGCCTGATCGCCGCCTCCGAGGGGGATTTCGTCGTCTCCCTCTACAACCCGCGCTCGAAAGACCGCGACTGGCAACTCCAGAAAGCGAGGGAGATATTGCTCAGGCACCGCTCCGCCGAGACGCCCGTGGGCCTCGTCCGGGAGGCCTACCGCCCGGCCCAGAAGGTTCGTCTGACCACCCTCGAAGACTTCCGGCCCGAAGACGTAGACATGCTCACGGTGGTCATCGTCGGGAATTCTCAGACCGCCGTTCGGGCGGGACGCATGGTAACGCCGAGGGGATACTCGGTATGAGGGCGACGGAGCGGACCTCGACCTTCGTGATAACGGACTCCTGTGCGGGGTGCGGGGCGTGCATCCCGACCTGTCCGGAGCAGGCATTCCTGCCGGGGAAGACGAGCGGGCGGGTTCCGCTCGTGATCCTTGCCGACCGCTGCACGGGCTGCGCCGAGTGCGCCGAGGTCTGCCCCGTCGCGGCTATCGTGGAGGTTCGCGAGTGAGCCGGAATGTTCACCCGATAGAGGTGGAGTCGTATCGTATCCTGCGCCGGATGGTCGACCTGTCGCACCTCGGGCCGCTCTCGAAGGCGGTCGCCGAGCGGGTCATCCACGCCTCCGCCGACCCTGAATACGCCGACTCGCTCGTTCTGGACGAGACCGCGCTGCACGAGGGCTACGACGCGCTCAACGAAGGCGCGCTCATCGTGGCGGACGTGCGGATGGTTGCGGCGGGCGTAACGTCTCGCGAGGCGCGGTGCTTCGTCTCGGACGAGCGCGCGAGGAAGCTCGCCTCCGAGGCCGGGATCACCCGCAGCGCGGCGGGTTTTCGGGTGGCTTACGAGGAAGTCGGTGAGGGAGCGGTGTGGGTCGTCGGGAACGCCCCGACCGCGCTCTTCGAGCTGATCTCACTACAAGCGAAGCCCGCGCTCGTGGTCGGGCTTCCGGTCGGGTTCGTGGGGGCTGCGGAGTCCAAGGAGGCCCTGATCCAGAGCGGTCTCCCAAGCCTCGCGAACGTCGGGATGAAGGGCGGTTCGGCGGTGGCCGCCGCAGCCGTGAACGCGCTCCTCTACTACGCCGGGGACGAAGCCCGATGATCTCGATGAGTGAGCCTGTGATGTGTGGCACGAACGACCATTTCGCGGCACGAGTCGCCAGGCCGCCGAAAAACGCTTCGCGTTGCTCGCTCCGGTGGCAGGGCAAAGAGCGAACGCCTCTGGTGGGCCGGCAAAGTGCCGAAGCTCGAACCCTTCAGCCAGCTTTCATGTGGGTTCTCGGGGAAGGCGAGCTCTGCCGAGTATCCCGGTTTGCAGCGGGAAGGGAAGGTCGGAGCGCGGCGAGTTTTCGGGGGTCGGATGGAAGCGGCCGCTCCGAGAGGTGTGAGAGCTGATCCAGAGCATCAGGACGCCGGTCGGGGCGTCGTCGTATTCGGGACACTATATTCGTCGGGAGGTCGGACGTGATCGAGAACAGGAACGTATCTAGTATGGTTACCATCGGGCGCGAGAGGAGGCCCGCGCTGCTCGTAGTCGGGCACGGGAGCCGTGACGACCGGGCGACGCACGAGTTCGAGCGGCTTATCGCCCTGCTGCGTGAACGGGGCACGATGAGCGTAGAGGGCGGCTTCATCGAGCTTGCCCGGCCCCCGATCTCGGAGTGCGTCGGGCGCCTCGAAGAGGCCGGGAGCCGCACCGTCTGTGCCGTGCCGCTGATGCTCCTCGCCGCCGGGCACGCGAAGAACGACATCCCCGCAACGCTGGTGCGGGAGAAGCTCTCGCACCCGGACCTGACCTTCCGCTACGGGCGCGCCCTCGGCGTCCGGCCCGAACTCCTGGAGCTGATGGACGAGCGCATCCGGGCCGTCGTGCTGGAAGACGAGCTGTCCGATACGGCGGTGCTGGTCGTGGGGCGCGGCTCATCGGACCCGGACGCGAACTCGGATGTGGCGAAGATCTCCCGCTTCTTCTTCGAGGGGCGACCCTACCCAATGGTCGAAACCGCGTTCGTCAGCCTCGCCCCGCCGGACGTGAAGCACGGCCTCGAACGTCTCCGGCTGCTCGGAGCCCGGCGCGTCGTGGTCTTCTCGTACTTCCTCTTCACGGGTGTCCTCGAGGAGCGCATCCGCGAGGAGAGCGCGGAGTTCGCTCGCGAGAACCCGGAACTGGACGTGCGCTACGCCGGGTACTTCGGGCCGGACGAGCGCGTCGCCGACCTCGTTATGGAGCGCTACGAGGAGGCCGCCGCAGGGGACATCCGTATGAACTGTGATGTCTGCGTCCACCGCGTCGCCCTCCCCGGCTTTGAGGAGAAGGTCGGCGAGGCCGCCACCCCCCACTATCATCCCGACGAGCCGGGACACCCCCACGGCCACCATCACGGTCATCACCATTAGGGGAGGGGTATTCAGATGTCTTTCGAGGATCGGGTACGGGAGCTTGCGGGAGATGTATTCCCGCTGGATGAAGGGGCGATGTCGGCGGCGCGGGAGCGGCATCTCATGCTCACGAAGCCGCCGGGGAGCCTCGGCCGGGTAGAGGGAATCGGGGTCTCGCTTTCGGGGATGAGCGGGGCCTGTCCGCCGCCCGTGCCGGATGCTCCGGCGGTGATAGTCTGCGCCGCAGATCACGGCGTGCTCGCCCGTGGCGTCTCGCCCTGGCCGATGGAGGTGACGGCGGCGATGGTCCGGAACTTCTGCACGGGCGGCGCGGCGGTGAACGCTCTGGCGGATATGGCCGGAGCGCGGGTCAGCGTGCTGGACGTAGGCGTCGGGACGGAGGTTCCGGATCACCCCCTGCTCAGAAACGCGAACGTCAGACGCGGCACGGACGATCTCTCGAAAGGCCCGGCGATGAGCCGCGAGGAGGCCGCGAAGGCGATGATGGCCGGAGCATACCTCGCCGAAGAACTCGTCGAGAGCGGTGGGACCGACCTGCTCGTAACCGGGGACATGGGCATCGGAAACACGACCCCGGCGGCGTGTATGATCGCCGCGCTTACCGGGAGGCTAGCCGGAGAGGTTACCGGGCGCGGCACCGGGATAGACGACGAGACCCTCGCGCTCAAGATGCGAGTCGTAGAGGAAGCCCTCGTTCTTCACGAGCCGGACGCTTCCGACCCGGTCGGCGTTCTGGCGTCTCTCGGTGGGCTGGAACACGCCGCTGTCGCGGGTCTGATCCTCGGCGGGGCCGCGCTCGGGGTTCCGGTGGTGCTGGATGGGGTCGTATCCGACTCCGCCGCGCTCGTCGCCGTCGCGCTCGCGCCTGACTCGGTCGGCTACGTGTTCGCCGGGCATCGCTCCGCCGAGCCGGGTGCGTCGGTCGCGCTGGAGCATCTCGGCCTCAAGCCCATCCTCGACCTCGAAATGCGGCTCGGAGAAGGTACGGGGGCGTTGCTCGCAGTCCCGATCATCCAAGGAGCGGCCAGGGTACTCTCCGGAATGGCGACCTTCGAAGACGCCGGGATAGAGGGGTAGGAAATCCGTTGATCGGAGATCCGGGAGAGCGTCGGTCTTCGGGGATCGCCTCCGAGCTTGCGGTCGCGGTTGGCTTCCTGACCGTCGTCCCGGTCCCCGAGCGGTTCTGGTCGGGGAAGGTTTCGTTCGGGCGGAGCTTCTCCTGGTTTCCCCTGGTGGGGCTTCTCGTCGGGGGGCTGCTCTCCGGTGTCGCGTTGGCCCTCCTAACGGTACTCCCGGTTCAGGTCGTGGCCGCGCTTCTGGTCGCGCTCTGGGTCTCTCTAACGGGCGGGCTCCACCTCGACGGCCTGATGGACTCCTGCGACGGGCTGTTCTGCGCGAAGCCGCCCGGCGAGAGGCTCGAAGTGATGCGCGACAGCCGGGTCGGGGCGTTCGGGGTTCTCGGTGCAGTGTGTGTCCTGCTCGTGAAGTTCGCCGCGCTCTCGGTGTTGCTCGCTGTGGAGGGCGGAGTGTCGTTCGTCTTCGCCCTCATCGCCGCCCCGGTGCTGGGACGCTGGGCGATGACCTTCGCCGTCGTCGCCTTCCCGTACTACAGGCACGGCGAGACGCTAGGCGAATCGTTTACCCGCGAAGCCGGCGTCCCGCAACTTGCCCTGGCCTCCGGGCTGACCGGCGCGGTGATAATCGGGCTCGGCACATACGCCGACGGTCTTTCCGTGGTCGTTGCTGTGCTAGTCTCCCTCATCGCTGTCTGCTGCCTGGCGTGGTTCGCGGTGGCGAAACTCGGAGGGCTCACGGGCGATGTGTACGGGATGATCTGCGAGGTCGTCGAGGTCGCGGCCCTTGTCGCGTTTACGGCGTTCGTCGGGGCAGGAGGGGCGTGAGGGGCGTGAGGCGGGTCGCGGTGATGTCGCTCGCCCTTCTGATGGACGCGACGCTCGGAGAGCCGCCGGAGCGAATCCACCCGGTCGTCTGGATGGGGAGAGCGGTCGGGTGGCTGGATGAACGCTCTCCGTCCGGTGAGGGGCGTCATGGTCCGGCTCTGCAACTCCTCTACGGGGCCGGGGGCGTTACGCTTGTCGGCGGGGTTTCGTATCTTCTGGTGAGCCTCGTGGAGCGTCGTTCCGGGGGGATAGCGGGATTTCTGGCGGAGGCCTGGCTGCTCAAGAGTTGCTTTGCGTATCGGGCACTCGAAGGGGCGGCGGAGGACGTGATCTCGAACCTCGACGCCGGTGAAGTCGACGAGGCCCGCGACAGGCTGCGTTCGCTTGTTAGCCGTGACCGGGCCGGGATGGGGGAGGCCGGAATCTCCGCCGCCGTTATCGAGTCCGTCGCCGAGAACCTCTCGGACAGCTTCACCGCGCCGCTCCTCGCCTACGCGCTCGGCGGGCTTCCGGCGGCCTTCGCCTACCGCGCCGTGAACACCGCCGATGCCATGATCGGCTACCGGGGCCGCCACGAATACACCGGGAAATTCACGGCCAGAACAGATGATGTCCTCAACCTCATCCCCGCGAGAGTCACCGCCGCCTGCATCGTACTCGCGGCGAAGCCGAACACCGGGCGGGCCGTCCGGGCGATGCTCCGCGATCACGCCCTCACCGAGAGCCCGAACGCGGGATGGCCGATGTCGGCGGTGGCGGGCGCGCTCGGTGTCTCGCTCGAAAAGTCCGGACAGTATCACCTCAACCCCGAGGCCAGACACTCGAACGTCCGGGACGCCCGGCTGGCCCGGGACCTGATCCGCCGCGCGGCGATACCGTGCGCCCTGCTTCCGCTCGTCGCTGCCGCCTGCCGGGGTGGGGAATGAGAGAGACGGGAGAAGCTACGCACGGCTCGATAGACCACGCCGAGCTAACGCGGCTCGGCCTCCTAGTGGAAGAGGTGACGGACTTCAGTGCGAGCATCAACCCCTACGGGCCCGCCCCGGAGGTCGTGTCGGCCTTCAGGAACGCCGATATCTCGCGCTATCCCGACCGGGGCTGCCTCGCCCTTCGGGCCGGACTCTCTTCCTTTACCGGGGTGGATACGAACGGCATCATCTGCGGCAACGGCTCCGCAGAACTCATAGACTTACTCGCCAGGGCGATCCTGAGACCGGGCGACACCTCGCTCATCGTCAGCCCAACTTTCTCCGAGTACGAACGTTCCTCCTTCCTCTGCGGCGCAAGGGTTTCGCGCTTCAACCGGGAAGTTTCACCGGACGGCGTCTCCCTTGATGTAGAGGGGGTGATCGAAGCCATCACCGCCGAAAGACCGCGTCTCGTCTGGCTCTGCAACCCGAATAACCCGACCGGGGATCATCTCCGGGCCTCCGAGGTCGAGCGTGTTCTCGGCGCAGTGCGAGGGTTCGGCGGGACGCTCGTCGTGGATGAAGCCTACCTCGACCTTATCTTCGACCCGGCAGGAGATCGGGCATCCCCCTCGACCACCCTGCTACCCAGCGGCGGCCTCGTGCTGCTCCGCTCGATGACGAAGAGCCACGCCCTCGCGGGGCTCCGGCTCGGCTACGCCCTTGCGCCCCCGGAGGTCGTCGGGGCTCTGGAGACGCTGAGACCGCCGTGGACGGTGAGTTCCCCGGCTCAGGCGGCGGGCCTTGCCGCGCTCTCCCGCCCGGCGGTGCGGCATGTTGAGGAGTGCGTCCGGCTCCTGGGCGGGCAGGTTGAGTACCTGAGGCGGTCCCTGGAAGGATTGAGCCTGTCGGTGGTGCCGGGCGCGGCGAATTATCTGCTGGTGCGGGTCGAGGAGCGGTTGGGGAGCGGGGGCTACGTGCGGGGACGCCTGCTCGGTGAGGGGTTCCTCGTCCGGGACTGCGCCTCGTTCGGGCTTCCGGGATATATCCGGGTCGCGGCGCGACTTCCGGGGGAATGCCGACTCCTGGTAGAAGCCCTCGGAAGAATGTGTGAAGAGCGGGGCAACGCGCTTTGAAGCGGCTGTACCTCGTCCGGCATTCCCCGGCAGGCTGGCTGGAGACCGAGCCCCGCTACCGGGGCTGGAGCGACGCCGGACTCTCCGGGAGAGGCCGTGAAGAGGCGAAGCGCCTCGCGAAAGAGTTTGCCGGAGTCAGAGGAACATCTGCGGTGTTTGCGGTGTATACGAGCGACCTCGAACGGGCGGTCGAGACGGCGCAGGGAATCGCGTCGGCTACAGGGGGGGGCGAGCCGAAGATTCGGGAAGGGCTACGGGAAATCTCCTTCGGGGGCTGGGAGGGATGCTCGCACGAAGAGCTCGTGAGCGGCGGCTCCGAAGTATACCGGGCGTGGCTGAAAGACCCTCTTCAGGTCGCGCCACCGGGAGGCGAGGGCTTCGGAGAGTTCGTCGGCAGGGTCAGAGACGCGATAGACGGGATAGTCCGGGATGAGCCGGAAGAGGCGGAGATAGTGCTGGTCGGACACGGAGGGTCGCTGCGGGTGATCCTCTGCGGCCTGCTCGGTATGCCCGACGAAAACCACTGGCGGTTGCGCCTGGATCACTCCTCCGTAAGCATTGTGGAGTGGTCCGGCGACTTGCCGGTCCTCTGCTCGATGAACGATCTCTCGCACCTCGCAAACGGGAACGAAAACGAGAACGAAGGCAGGAATATCTCGTGAAGGCCGGCAGGATGGTCTTCGTAACTGGGGCGGCTCGCAGCGGGAAGAGCCGTTACGCCGAGGAACTCGTCGCTTCGCTCGGAGGCTCATCCCCGTCCTCCGTCGTGTACGTCGCAACCGCCGAGGCCCTCGACGATGAGATGCGCCGCCGCGTCGGTCAGCACCGCAAGAGAAGACCCCCGGGCTGGACGACCATAGAAGCCCGAAGGGATATTGCGGACGAACTGCGTCGCAGCGGCTTCTCCAAGGGGGTAGTGCTGCTCGACTGTGTCAGCCTACTCGTCTCGAACCTGCTCCTCGACGCCGCCGAAGCGACCGGGGAGGGCGATCCGGATCTCGAACGCCGGGTGTGGGCGGAGACAGAAGGAGAACTGGCCGGGCTCGGGGGTCTCTTGCGGGAGACGGGGGCTGACTGCGTCTTCGTCTCCAATGAGGTCGGGTGGGGGGTCGTGCCGCCTCACCGCCTGGGGCGGGTCTATCGGGACTTGCTCGGTCGGGCCAACCAGCGAGTAGCGGCGAATTCGGACTTCGCCGTGCTGCTCGTTGCGGGGCTTCCGGTCCTGCTCAAGGGAGAGCCACCAGCCCCGTCGCCCCACGAGTGAGAGAGGATCGCCGTTCGGAAGCCATGGGGTTCGGGCGGGCCGGGGCGCACTTCGGGGAGTTGCTTCAGGGGGCGTTTCGGCTGGACGGGGGGGTGCGGCGAGGTCTCGTTACCCTACCAATGCCCGATCTGTTTTCGCGGGCGATGTTCGCGATGGAAGCCGGGGAGGGGCTGGAGGTGATCTCCGCCGGTCGCTCGCAGCGGTCTCTGCTCAAGGTCCGCCGCGCCGCAGCGGAGTGCCTCACCCGATGGACCGGGAACGAGCGTGGCGGGACTCTCTCTCTCGCGGGCAATATCCCGGCGGGGCGGGGGATGGGGTCGTCCACCTCCGAGATAGTGGCGACCGTCCGGGCCGTCGCTGATGCGTTCGGGGTCGAGCCTGACGCCGGGGAGGTCGCGGAGATCACGGCTCGTTGCGAGTCTGCCTCCGACCCGTTGATGTTCGATGCCGCCGAGCGTATCGGACCCGCACTCTTCGAGCAGCGGCGGGGGCGCATCCTCGTGAAGCTGGGAGGACGACTGCCCGCCTTCACGGTCGTCGGCTTCGATCCCGGCGGCCCCGGCTTGAGCACTGATGATCTGGAGCCGCCGGAGTATACGGAGGCCGAGGTCGGGGTCTTCGGGGGGCTTCTCGGCGAGTTCGGGGAGGCCGTGCGCCGGGGCGACGCCGGAAGGGTCGGGCGAGTGGCCACGGCGAGCGCGGAGATCAACCAGCGGTACCGGCCGAAACCGGACTTCGAGGAAGTTGTCGCTCTGGGTAGTGAGTGTGGAGCGGTCGGGGTGAGCGTCGCCCACAGCGGCACGGTTATGGGTTTGTTGTTCGACCCCGACCGGGAAGAGACCTGGCTCGGGGCGGTGGCGGCAGCGAACCATCTTCGGGGACTCGGCTACAGAGTGTGGCGGTTTGGAACGGAACAGCGGATAGGTTAGATTGGAGCGGATGAACGAGATCCAGTCCCTCATATTCCTGCTTGCGGCGGCGGCCCTTCTGACGCAACTGGCGCAGGTAGTCAGGATTCCGTATCCGGTATTCCTGGTCATCGGGGGTGGGATCATCGCCTTCGTCCCCGGCCTGCCGGAGGTCCAGATAGCGGCGGAGGTTATATTCCTGATCTTCCTCCCACCGCTCCTGAACGCCTCGGCTTTCTCTTCTTCTCCGGTCGACCTCCGGGCGCACTTGAGGCCGATCTCGCTGCTCGCCATCGGGCTGGTCCTCCTGACGGCCCTCGCGGTGGCTTTCGTCGGGCATTACGTGATGGGGCTTCCGTGGACGGTGGCTTTCGTGCTCGGCGGCATTCTGGCCCCGACCGACCCGGTTGCCGCCGAAGCGGTCTTCAAGCGGCTCGGGGTGTCGGAGCGGGTGAGGACGATCGTCGGTGGGGAGAGCCTAGTCAACGACGGTTCGGGGCTCGTGGTGTACCAGATCGCGCTCTACGCAGCGATCACGGGAACGTTCTCGGTCTTCTCCGCCGGGGCGAGCTTCCTTCTGGTCGGTGGCGGCGGGGTGATTATCGGTCTCCTCGCGACTCGCCTGGCCGGGCCCATCTGGTCGCGCATCGAAGAGCCTTCCCTGATCATCACGCTCTCGCTCCTGATCCCCTACGGGGTCTACGTGCTGGCGGACTCCATCGGGGCATCGGGCATCCTGGCGGTGGTGGCCTATGGTCTCTATCAGAGCTGGCGGCAGCCGATGCTCTACTCGAAGGCCTCGACACGCCTGATGGCCGGGTCTTTCTGGGACGTTCTGGTCTTCCTGCTCGAAGTCCTGCTCTTCGTGCTGCTCGGTCAGCAGCTCCGGGCCATCCTCTCGGACTTCGAGGGGTATTCTCTGATGGAGATCCTCTTTTATTCCCTGCTCGTCTACGGGGTTCTGGTCACCGTGCGGTTCGGGTGGTTCTTTTCTATTCCGTACCTGCATCCGGCCTTCAACCGTTTCTTGGGGGGGGCTTACTCGCGCTCACCCTGGCGAGAGCGAATCGTGATGGGCTGGAGCGGGATGCGTGGTGCGGTCTCGCTCGCCGCCGCGCTCGCCATTCCGCTCGCGAACGGGGGTGGAGAGGAGTACCCCTGGCGCGACCTCGTGGTCTTCGTGACCTTCGCCGTGATCTTCACGACGCTCGTCCTGCAAGGCTTGACGCTCGGACCTCTGGTGAAAACCCTCCGTCTGCAGCGCGATCCCTCGGACGAACGGCTCCTCGAACTCAAGACGCGCCTGAACGCGACTCGCGCCGCCCTTCTGCGCCTCGAAGACCTTGCAGACAGCGTGGACATATCCAGGGCGAGCCAGGACGAACTGCGCCGGGCCTACCACGAACGCATCCGACGCTACGAGTCCGGCCTGCTCGCCGGGGGCCTGACGGAGAGCTACGCCGCAGAGTCTTCGAACTGGCAGAGCTGGCGTTCGGAACTCCTCGCCACCGAGCGCGAAGAACTGATCCGGGCGAGGAACCGGGGTGAGGTCTCACCGGAGGTCATGGGCCGTATACAGCGCGACCTCGACCTAGAGGAATCCCGCATCGGGGGCTAGAGAGGTATTGCGAAAGCCCGACGCTTTCGCGGTCTTGTGCCCGTCGGCACTTCGGTGTTTGCCGGGGCGAGGGAGCCTTGGTTTTAAGCGCCGCTCTTCCGTATCCTCAGCAGGGAGACTACAGTTTCTCCTTCAACCTCAGCAGCTCAGAGCGGTAGGTTTCGTGCCTCGCCGGGTCGTTTCGAGAGGTGAGGCCGCGAGCGATGCGGTCGCGGTGGAAGGCCAGTTCACTGGCCGTCTGGTTGAACCGGCGCCTCGCCCGCCAGCGGGAGGGACCGGAGAAGAAGGCCCTCGCCGTCGAGGAGAGCCTGCCCCGAACGCTACCGAGGGTCCGGTATTCTCCGGCTGATATCTCCCCCGAATCGAGCTCGGGCCTGAGATACTGACGGATGATCCGCCCCTCGCGCTTCAGGGAGAGGCCGACCGCGAGCAGAACCCCGCCCATCGCCGGGAAGATGAGGAGGGCGATCACGACCGCAAGCCCTACCAAACCCGGCGCTACGTAGGAGAAGCCGTTCCACGAGGCGTGCAGTACCACCGCCATCAGGAAGCCGACCACCGGTGCGATCACCTTGACGACCCCGCTCCCGGACTGCCTCGCAAGCCCGAGCCCGATGCCGAACATCGCCGTAAAGAGCGGGTAGTTGAACGGCGTCAGGACGCCCCGGAGGACGAAGACCGCGACCCCGCCCTCGACGCCACCTTCGAGCAGCGCGACACCGTAGTAGCTGAAGTTCTCCACCATCGCGAACCCGAGGCCAACCATCGCCGCGTAGACCACGCCGTCCACCACGCCATCGAACTCGTTGCGCTTCCAGAGAAAGAGGATCAGGAGCGCGAGCCCCTTCGCCGACTCCTCCACTACCGGGGCCGAGACGACGCTCGCGAAGAAGTCCCCGGCGCTGACCCCGGCGAAGCCGCCTACCACCGCGCCGTTGATAGAGTTGATGACGAACGAGAAGAAGACCGCTATCGTCGCGCCCCAGGCGAAGGCCGCGAGGAGCATCCACACCGGCTCCTTCTCGTAGCGGTCCAGCCAGAGGGCGAGCGAGGCGTAGACCGGGACGGGTAGCGTCCCGAGGAGCATCCCGAAGACGAGACCCTCGAAGCCGGTGTTGAAGCCCCCGATGAGCAGGAGCGAGAGCAACCCGAAGAAGGCGAAGATACACACCGACGCTACCGCCAGAAGCACCCCGACGCCCGACATCCTCCTTTTCGGGCTCATATCCCTGCCAGGCTCCAAGTGTCGAAGGCTCCTTTCGGTTCTTAACTCTCGGTTCTCATGAGTAGTGTTCAGAGCAATCGTACCCGTGTGAGGGGACACGCTCACCTCACAATAGAACATCAGAACCGGGTTCGGGTGGTGCGGGAGAGCGGGCTTTCCTGTATAAAACATTAATGATGTCACGGGAGGGCATCTTCGACGAAAATTCCGTAAAGAGCGAGGGCGGTTTGTTGCCAGACCCGGGAGCCACAAGCAAGGATAGAGAGTCCGGCAATAGCCT
>JBPCNU010000189.1:0-9621 GCA_051000975.1 Rubrobacter sp. | reverse complement strand
TCCGTCAGGTACTCTGGGTGGAGTTGGGGAGCCTCGTCGTGGTTGAGGGCGGCGAGAGGTCGGAGATGAGAGAGGGTGACTGCCTCGGGTTCGGTTCACCCTCGGAAGTCAGCATCATCAACGAGGCGAACGAGAACTGTACGTACATCGTCGCCCTCGCAAGGAGTTAGTGAAGCGGAGATCACAGCCCTCAAAAGTTCGCCGGATACCCGACAGATGCTCGCCGGGATGATGGTGGAAGTCGTAGCGAATGGCGGCTCCGTCGGGTTTATGGCTCCACTCGAAATCGAAGAAGCGCTGTCGTTCTGGGACGACGCGCTGGCTGCGGCGGACATCGGTGAGAGGCTCGTCCTCGGAGCGTGGGACGGAGAACTCCTCGTCGGGACGGTGACCCTCGGGCTGAAACTTCCGCCGAATCAGCCCCACCGGGCCGACATCTCCAAGACCATGACCCGACCGAGTCACCGAAAACGCGGCGTCGCGTCATCTCTGATGAAAGAGGCCGAGAGGCTCGCCACCGAGCGAGGGCGGACGCTACTCGTCCTCGACACTGCTACCGTGGAAGGCGCGTCCGGGTTGTATGAAAACCTCGGGTACGTTCTGGTGGGGGAGATACCGGACTTCGCCCTCACACCCGATGGACGACTCACCGGGACGAAGGTCTACTGGAAGCGGCTTCACCAGAAACCTGTACGCTTTCCGGCATGAAGTTTGCCACGATAAAGCGAAACGGTCTGAAAGAGGCCGCGCTAGTCCGGAAAGACGGCGTCGTGCCGCTCGGGGTTGGCCTCTTCTCGCTGATCTCTGACGGACGTCTGGCGGAGGCCGAAACGCACGCTACGGGTGAAATCGTGCCGTTCGGGGAGGTCGAGTACGGGCCGCTGTATCGTCGTCCGAGGAAGATCTGGGGCATCGGCCTCAACTACACAGAACATGCCGAGGATCTCAACGAGAACGCCCCGTCCGAAGAACCCGCAAGCTTCATGCGGCCCGACACGACCATCATCGGATCGGGCGATGAAATTCGTCTGCCGCACCAGTCGGAGAGGATTACGGGCGAGGCGGAGCTTGCCGTCATAATCGGACGCGAAGCGAAGGATGTTTCCGTCGAGGAGGCGTGGTCGGCCATCGCGGGCTTCACCACCGTGATAGACATGACCGCCGAGGAACATCTTTCGCAGGAACCCGCGCTACCTGACCCGCGCCAAGAGCTTCGACACCTTCTTCTCGTTCGGGCCGCACCTCTTGACGCCGGATGAGACAGGTTTCGCTGAGGACCTGCTTCGGCTGGAGGTCTCCACCGTCCTGAACGGTGAGCCGCTCCGCACGAACACGGTCTCGAACATGACCTTTCCGCCGCTCGACCTCGTATCATTCCACTCGCGGGTGATGACGCTTTTGCCGGGCGACATCATCTCGACGGGGACGCCGGGGCGGTCGTGATCCGGGACGGCGACATCATCGGATGCCGAATACCCAGCTTCGAGCCTCTGTCGAACCCCGTCGTGCGGGATGCCGCCTCGCGGTAGAGGGCGTTCGTAGTAGGGGACAATTTCCGCCCTTGAGATCCCGAAGACAGCCTTCGGCGTGAGAGGAAGTAGAATCGTGACCATGAGCAAAGCTTATGATGCCGTGGTCGTAGGCGCGGGTCCGAACGGACTCGCGGCAGCGGTTGAGCTTGCCCGAAATGGACGCTCGGTTTGTGTCCTGGAGGCGAACGAGCGGGTAGGCGGCGGGGCCAGCTCGGCGGAGATCACACTCCCCGGCTTCGTGCACGACCTCGGGAGCGCGATCCACCCTCTGGGTTTCGCCTCACCGTTCTTTAAGAGCCTCCCCCTCGATGAACACGGCCTCGAATGGATACATCCTCCTGCGCCCCTCGCGCACCCCTTCGACGACGGAGACGCCGCCATACTGGAGCGTTCAGTAGACGAAACTGCCACGCAACTCGGCCCCGACGCAGGCTCTTACCGGAGGCTCATGCAGCCGCTCGCCGACGACGCGGAGAGAATAGCGGCGAACTTCCTCGGCTCCCCGACGGCGCCGCAACACCCGCTCTCGCTCGGCCTCACAGGCATCCGGGCGGTCCGCTCCGCCCGCACGCTCGCGGAGACGAACTTCACCGGGGAAAAGGCGAAGGGACTCTTCGCCGGGAACGCCGCGCACTCCTTCCTGCCGCTCGAAAAGCCCCTGAGCGCGATGTTCGGCTACGTCCTCGGCGTCCTCGGACACGCCTACGGCTGGCCGATGCCGAAGGGCGGATCACAGAGCATCGCCGACGCCCTTGCCTCGTACCTCGAGACGCTCGGCGGCGAGATATTCACCGGGGTTCGCGTCGAGCGGATGGAGGATATACCCTCCGCGAGAGCCGTGCTGTTCGACGTAACGCCACGCCAGCTGATAGAGATCGCCGGGGATCAACTGCCGGGCCGTTACCGGAGTTCGCTCAGGAAGTACCGTTACGGGCCGGGTGTCTTCAAGGTGGACTTCGCGCTCGATGGCCCGGTCCCCTGGAAGAACGAGGCGTGCCTTCGTGCCGGGACCGTCCACGTCGGCGGGACTTTCGACGAGATAGCCGCCGGGGAGGCCGCTGTCTGGCGGGGCGAGCACTCAGAGGAGCCGTTCGTACTGTTCGCGCAGCAGAGCCTCTTCGACGAGACCCGCGCCCCGGTAGGGAAGCACACCGGATGGGCGTACTGTCACGTTCCGAACGGCAGCGACCTCGACATGACGAAGCGGATAGAGCATCAGATCGAACGCTTCGCTCCCGGCTTCCGCGACAGCATCCTTGCCAAGGCGACGATGAACACCTCCGAGTTACAGGCCAGCAACGCGAACCTCGTCGGCGGGGACATAAACGGTGGGGTGATGGACATAAAGCAGCTCCTGGCGCGTCCGGCGGCGAGCGTTAACCCGTACTCGACGGGCGCGAAGGGACTCTACCTCTGTTCGTCCTCGACTCCGCCGGGCGGGGCGGTGCACGGCATGAATGGTTTCATGGCGGCCCGCTCTGCGCTTCTCTACTTGAAGTAAGGCTGATAGCAAGGGCGAGGGTCTCGAATCGAGATCTCGATCCGAGACCCTCGTGCGACCGCTTGAGGAGGGATACGGTCGTGCTATGATCGTCTGCATGTCCGCCGCAGGAGCCTCCGCGCCTTCAGAGAAGCTCGACCTGCGACCCGTGATACTTACGATAGCCGTTGCGACGACGGGGGTTCTTCCGGCCTTCCTGACGGGTGGTATGGCTGTCCAGATCACCGCCGAACTCGGCTTCGGAGCTGCTTATCTCGGCCTCGCAGTCGCGCTCTTCTTTACCTCCGCCGCCCTCTCCTCGGTCTTCATGGGGCGCTTCGTGGAGCGGGCCGGCTCTCATACCGGCATGCGGGTAGCGGCCATCATCAGCGCGGTCTCGATGCTCGGGATCGCCCTCTTCGCCCGCTCGTGGAGCCTGCTAGTGGTCTTTCTGATGATCGGCGGTTTCGCGAACTCCATGAGCCACCCGGCGGCTAATTTGTCTCTGGCGAGGGAAGTCCCGGCTTCGAGGCAGGGCTTGTCGTTCGGGATCAAACAAAGCGCCATCCCGACGGCGACGCTTTTTGCGGGGCTGGCCGTCCCGCTTGTCGCGGTTACGCTCGGCTGGCGGTGGGCGTTCGTCCTCGGTGCGTTCATCGCCTGCGCCTTTGTCTTCCTCGTCCCGAAACACGAACACCCGGTCGTCGCGAAGCCAGCCGGTAAGGGTGGCGGCAAGGTGAGGCTGCGGTCGCTCATCCTCCTGACCTTCGGTTTCGGGCTCGGCTCTATGGCCGCGACGCCGCTCGGCTCGTTCGTCGTGGCGTGGTCGGTGGAGTCCGGCATCCGGGTCGAGACGGCGGGGTATCTGCTCGCCGCCGGGAGCGCGCTAAGCATCTTCGTCCGGGTTCTGTCGGGGCACCTCGCCGACGGTCTGAGCGGCGGGAGGCTCAGGATAGTCGCCGCGATGCTCGCCGTCGGGGTCGCGGGGTTCCTGCTCCTCGCGACCGGAGCCCCGGCGGCCATCGTCGCCGGGACGCTCCTGGCCTTCGCCGCCGGGTGGGGGTGGCCGGGCCTCTTCAACTTCGCCGTCGTCAAGAGCAGTTCCGCAGCCCCCGCCGCTGCGACCGGCATCACCCAGACCGGAGCCTCCTCCGGAGCCGCCCTCGGCCCGCTCGCCTTCGGTTTCATGGTCGAGGCGACCTCCTACAACGCGGCCTGGTCCGTCTGCGGTTTCCTAGCCCTCGCCGCCCTCGTCGCCATACTCGCCGGACGCTCCATGCACCTCCGGGATCTCCGCTTAGACCCCGCGCCGTGAAACCCGACAACGGAACGCCGAGGCCACTTTTCTTCGGTGGATTTCTGGCCCTCGTCGTCCTTGCCGTTCTGGCCCTCGGAGCGGTCTCCTACGCTCCGCAGCCGGGTGAATATCCCGACCCGGTCCCCCTGAAAACGTCGGGTCTTATCGGCTCTGGCGACTCCGTCTTCTCCGTAGCTTCCGAAGACGCGAGAGGAGCGGAATACCTCCCGAAGAGCAACATCGTGAAGCTGCCGACCGGGGACTTGCTGTTCGCGCCGGACGGCGCCGACGCCCCCGTAACGGCCTCCCCGGACGATGAAGAAGGGACAGACGCCGCCCTCAAAGTCGCGGCCAGAGACCGGGCGTGGCTCGACTCCGGTCTCGTGCCGGGGGGTAGCGAGCCAGAGCGTGAGATAGCCGCTCGTTCCCTCCTGAACCTCCGACTCCTGACCCGCGCGAACGGCGCATCCCTGGCCGCGCTCGACGACCGCTGGGACTACGTCTGGCCCCGCGATGCTAGCTGGGCCTCGGCCGCCCTTGCCGCCACCGGATACCACGAAGAATCCTACGAAATCCTCGAATTCCTCGCCCGCACTCAGCGGGATGATGGAACCTGGGAGGCTCGCTACCACGAGGATGGATCACCGGTGCTCGACGGTCGAGCGTACCAGCTCGATGCGAGCGGCTGGTTTGTGTGGGCGGTCTGGTTCTACAAGGAAAGCGGGGGAGAAGGAACGGAAAAACTGTGGCCCGAGGTCGAGCGAGCGGCGAGTGCAGCAGCGGTCTCCCTCGGTCGAGACGGGTTGCCACCGGGGGGAGCGGATTACTGGGAGATCCGGACCGTAAGGCCCAACCTCGGCACCTCCGCCGCTCTGCTAACCGGGCTGCGCTCCGCCTCAGACCTTGCAGAACGTCTCGGACACGACGTTGAAGCCGTCCGCTATACCGAAGCCGCCCACCGCCTCGACACCGCCATAGACCGCGACTTCGCACCCAACGGATACACCCGAACGGCGTGGCCCACCAGCGGGCGCGACGCCGCCGTGACCTTCCTCGCCCCGCCCTTCGCCCCGCCGGACAAGAGCATCCTCGAAGAAGTACGCGCCACAGAGGCAGTTCTCACCGCCCCGAACGGCGGCATACTCCCGGGCGAGCGTTGGCCGCAGGAGCCGACCGTCTCGTGGACGGCCGAGAGTGCCTTCTTCATGCTCGCCGCCGCTTCGAGCGGAGATGAGCGGCGAGCTGACCGCTGGCTTCGGTGGCTCGCCGCGCACCGCACCGAACTCGGAGCCTTCCCGGAAAAAGTAGACGCCGACGGTTCACCGAAGGCCGCCGCGCCTCTTGGCTGGACCGACGCGACCGTGCTGCTCGCCCTCGCCGCAAAGGAAGAGCCGCTCCCCACGCCACCGGCTCCGTAGGTTTTTTACCCTCGGCCTGCGAGTCGCAGAAGAGTTTGAAACCCGTCAGCCGGGTAAGACCTCGTTATCTGCAAAACACTATCTTGGCCGGAGGAAGTTTTTGGAAGCGGAGATTACACTAAACGTGGACGGCTCGTCCGAGACGCTCGTCGTCGACACGCGCACGACCTTGCTCGATGCGTTGCGCGAGCGCATCGGCAACACCAGCCCGAAGAAGGGCTGTGATCACGGCCAATGCGGGGCTTGCACTATCCTGCTCGACGGGCGGCGCGTCAACAGCTGCCTCACCCTAGCCGTCGCCCATGACGGGGCCGAGATAACGACCGCTGAAGGATTGGCGAGCGGCGGCGAACTACATCCGATGCAGGAAGCCTTTATCGAGCATGACGCCTTCCAGTGCGGGTACTGTACGCCGGGTCAGGTAGTCTCAGCCGTCGGGATGCTGAGCGAGTTCGAGGCCGGATGGGCGAGCCACGCAACCGAAGGCGCGAAGGCAAACGGGCTTACGGAGGATGAGATCAAGGAGCGCATGAGCGGCAACCTCTGTCGCTGTGCAGCCTACTCGAATGTCGTGCCCGCGATCAAGGAAGCCTCCGGACGATGAGACCGTTTCGCTACGAACGCGCCGACGATATAGACCAGGCCGTCGCTCTCCTCGCCGATGAACCGGACGGGGCCTTCCTCGCGGGTGGCACGAACATCGTCGACCTGATGAAGCTCGGCGCCGTCTCGCCCGGCTTTCTCGTCGACGTACGCCGCCTCACCTCCGAAGAAGTCGAGGAACTTCCCGACGGGACGCTCCGCATCGGGGCCGCCGTCCCGAACAGCGACCTCGGCGCGAATGAGAAGATCCGGGAACGCTACCCGGCCCTTTCCGAGGCTCTGCTCTCCGCCGCCTCCGGACAGCTCCGCAACCTGGCAACGACGGGCGGGAACCTTCTGCAACGCACCCGCTGCGTCTATTTTCAGGACACCACGACCCCGTGCAACAAGCGCGAGCCCGGCACGGGTTGCTCCGCGCTAGAAGGACACAACCGCGAGCACGCCATCCTCGGCCACTCCGAGCATTGCATCGCCACGCACCCTTCGGATATGGCCGTAGCCCTCGTCGCTCTGGACGCAACGGTCCACACCCAAGGCCCTAACGGCGAGCGCGAGATAGAAATCTCCGACTTGCACCGGCTGCCCGGCGAAGAGCCGGAGCGCGACACTATTCTGGAACACGGCGAACTCATAACCGCCGTTAACGTGCCACCGATGGAGCCGCGATTCGCCACGAACTCGAAGTATCGGAAGGTCCGGGACCGGGCCTCCTACGCCTTCGCACTCGTCTCCGTCGCCGCCGCGCTCGATGTGTCTGAGGATGGAACGGTCGGGGACGTGCGCCTCGCCCTCGGCGGGGTCGCCCACAAACCCTGGCGAGCCACGAAGGCCGAGGACGCTCTGCGCGGGAAGCCCGCGACCGAAGAGAGCTTCCGCGAGGCCGCCGAAACGGAACTCTCAGGCGCCGAGCCGTTCGCCGAGAACGGCTACAAGGTAACGCTCGCGAAGAACATCATTACGAGGACGCTTCTGGACCTCGCGGAAGGGAAGGCTTAATGACCATCGAGACCCGCTCGGTCGGCGCGCCGCTCAGCCGCCTCGACGGCCCGGAGAAAGTCCGGGGCGCGGCCCGCTACGCCTACGAACACCCGGTCGGAGAGCCGCTGTATCTGGCCGCCGTGCAATCAACCATCGCAAACGGTCGCGTCACCGGGATAGACGCGGCGAAGGCCGAAGCCGAGCCGGGCGTCGTCGCCATCCTGACGCACGACAACGCCCCGAAGCTCGATTCAAGCGACGACCGGGAACTCGCCATCCTGCAATCCAGCGAGGTTGCCTTCCGGGGGCAGTTCATAGGTGGCGTCATCGCCGAAACCTTCGAGGCCGCCCGGTACGCGGCGAGCCTCGTCGAGGTCGAGTACGAGGACCGGGGCCACGACGCGGACTTCCGTCCCGACCGCGACGACCTCTATACCCCCGAGCAGCTCAACGCGGGCTTCGAGACCGACACCGAGAAGGGCGACGCGGACGGGGCCCTGCGGTCGGCGGCGGTAACGCTGGACGAGACTTACGTAACGCCCAGTGAGCACAACAACCCGATGGAGCCGCACTCGACCATCGCCACCTGGAGTGGCGACTCGCTGACGCTCCACGAGTCAGCGCAGGGCGTGTTCTGGACGCAGAAGACCATCGCGCCGCTCTTCGGCCTCGACCCGGCGCAGGTCCACGTCATCTCGCCGCACGTCGGGGGCGGTTTCGGTTCGAAGGGGATGCCGCACGCGAACGTTATGCTCGCTGCGATGGCGGCGAAGCTCGATGCCGTCGGCGGTCGGCCCGTGAAATTCGCCCTGACCAGGCATCAGATGTTCGAGGTCGCCGGGTACCGGACGCCGACCGTTCAGCGCGTCCGGCTCGGGGCCGATGAGGACGGGAAACTCACGGCGGTGAGTCAGGATGTCATCGAGCAGACATCGAGGATCAAGGAATTCGCCGAGCAGACCGGAACCGCCGCCCGCATGATGTACGACGCCGAAAACATCCGCACGACCCACCGCCTCGCCGCGCTCGACGTGGCCGTGCCGTCATGGATGCGGGCCCCCGGTGAGGCACCCGGCATGTACGCCCTCGAATCGGCGGTGGACGAGATGGCCGAGAAGTGCGGCCTCGACCCGATAGAATTTCGCGTCCTCAACGAGCCGGAGACCGACCCGGAGACGGGCAACCCGTTCTCCAGCCGGGGGCTCGTTGACTGTCTGAGGGAAGGCGCGAAGCATTTCGGCTGGGAGCAGAGGCAGTCCGAGCCGCGTTCTCGGAGGGAGGGCGAGTGGCTCATCGGGCTGGGGGTCGCCTCGTCCGTCTATCCCGTCTACCGGATGCCCGGTTCAAGGGCGAAGATCCGGGTAAGCCCCGACGGACGCTACAGGGTCGAGATCGGAGCGTCGGACATCGGCACGGGAACCTGGACGACCCTGACCCAGATCGCCGCCGACGCCCTCGGTGTCCCGTTCGAGGACGTGAAGGTCGAGATAGGCGACACGAAGTACCCGAACGCTTCGGGCGCGGGTGGATCAGCCGGTATCAACTCCTGGGGTTCGACCATCGTCGAGGCGGCCCGGCAGCTACGCGAGAAGCTCGACTCCGAACACGGGGGGACCATCCCCGACGAGGGACTCGAGGTAACGGCGAAGATGCCGAGGAACGAGTACCAGGGGCAGTACGCGATGTACGCCTTCGGGGCGCAGTTCGCCGAGGCGTGGGTGAACGAGTACACCGGTGAGATCCGCGTCCCGAGGCTCTCCGGCACGTTCGCCGCCGGGCGCATCGTCAACGCCAAGACTGCCCGCTCGCAGTTCATCGGCGGTATGGTCTTCGGACTCTCGATGGCCCTGCACGAGGAGAGCAACCTCGATGCGCGCTTCGGCCACGTCGTGAACCACGACTTCGCCGAGTATCACGTCCCCGTCAACGCCGACATCGGCGAGCTGGACGTACACTGGATCGAGGAAGAAGACCCTTACGTCAACCCGATGGGAACGAAGGGGATAGGTGAGATCGGCATCGTCGGAACGGCGGCTGCCATAGCCAACGCCGTCTACAACGCCACCGGCAAGCGCGTGCGCGAACTACCCATCAAACCAGACGAGCTACTGTAGAGTAAGCTGAGGACGCAACTACGGAGAGAGCGGGGAGACCATCCCCCGCTCTCTCCGTTTTCTGTTTTCACTGTTGGGATTTCTATGTAAGTTCGTGCGGGGTCAGAGCGTCGTGAGGGTGTCGCCGGGTTTGATCTCACCGGCTTCTATTACTCTTACGCAGATGCCGCCCCGGTTTCTGAGGGCGCGGGTCATGCCG
>JBPCNU010000188.1:0-5463 GCA_051000975.1 Rubrobacter sp. | reverse complement strand
ACTCGGCAGAATCGGTCAGCCCGAAGACGTGGCCAAGGCCGTGAAGTACCTCTGCGTGGACGGTGACTACGTCACCGGCCAGTCCCTGAGCATCAACGGCGGCGTTTATATATAGGCTGCAGTAGATACATCGGCCCGGATGACGCGATCCGGGCCCTTCACCTCGCCCCGACCACCGACTTCGCGGGGGCGGGGTCTTTCTACTTTCTATTTCCCGGGCTGCCCCCGAATAGCGCGGCATTGGTCTATTAGTCTATAATCCGCCTGTCTTCGCAAGTTTCGTCACATTTATTATATAGTGCATCTATCTTCTGCAGACACATAGATTCAATTCGTATATAATTGCAGCAAGGTAAAACGGAGATTTCGTTCGGGGATTGGTTCGGTGAGGCTTCTCGCCACGGTTTTCGTCGGAGTTTTCCGGTGTTGGATATAGTTGGCTAGTTGAAGGGGGCGGTATACGGATGGCAAGGTTGAGTGGCAGGGTAGCGGTTGTTACTGGCGCGGCGCGGGGCATCGGGGCGGCAGAGGCTATAAGGCTCGCGCAGGACGGTGCGAGCGTTGCGGTTTTGGATCTCTCGGCGGAGGCTTGCAAGGAGACCGTCGAAGCGATAGAGGCGACGGGGGCCGAGGGTTTCGCGGTCGCGTGTGACGTATCGAGCGGTCAGCAGGTTGAGGCGGCATTCGCGGAGGTGGCGGAGCGGTTCGGCAGGATAGACATTCTCGTGAACAACGCTGGCATTCTCCGGGACAACCTCTCCTTCAAGATGAGCGAGGACGACTGGGATCTCGTGCTGGATGTGCATCTCAAGGGGAGTTTCCTCTGCTCGAAGGCCGTTCAGAAGTACATGACCGAGCAGCAGTACGGGAAGATCGTCATGACGAGCTCCATCGTGGCGCAGGGGAACCGGGGCCAGGCGAACTACTCAGCGGCCAAGGGTGCTCTGCAGTCGCTCGCAGCGACGCTCGCCATCGAGCTCGGTCGGTTCAACATCAACGTCAACGCCATCGCTCCGGGCTGGATCGAGACGGAGATGACCCGCGAGGCCGCAGAACGGGCGGGCATGACGATGGACGAGATGAAAGATCGCTTCGCCAAGGGTATCCCGCTCAAGAGGTTCGGGCGCGTGGACGACATCTCGAACGTCGTCTCCTTCCTCGTCTCCGATGAAGCCGCGTACATAAGCGGCGAGACCATCCACATAGCAGGTGGTCCGGCAAGCTCCGTGATCTAGAGAACAAAAAGCACCGCACGAAACCGAGCCGGGACTCATAAGGAGTACCCGGCCCGAGGTGTGTTTACGAGGAAGCGACTACGACGATACCGGCCCCCCACGGGTCCCTCAAAGTTATAGTGTCGCCGTCTTCCTCGTAAGAAACGTTCGCCTCGCTCAGGCGGGTCATCACCTTATCCAGCTCTTCCGCATCCGGGACGACGAGCTCGAAGTTTCGGAGTCCAGCGGTTCCCTCCGGTGCAGGCGGAGCGTCCTGTCCGGCCCAGATGTTGACCCCGAGGTGGTGATGGTAGCCGCCAGCCGAGAGGAACCAGGCCGCCCCGGCGTAGCGGGCCATCACGTCGAGGCCGAGTACGCCGACGTAGAACTCTTCGGCCTTCGCGAGATCCCCGACGTGCAGGTGCATGTGTCCGATGGTGGTTCCGGCGGGCGGACCCTGCCAGTCTTCCTCTTCGCCGGAGTCGAGGACTTCGCGGAGGTTCAGGCGGAGTGTCGCCATCTCGATGTTGCCGTCGGGGGCGGTGCGCCACTCGTCGCGGGGTCGGTCGCGGTAGATCTCGATGCCGTTCCCGTCCGGGTCGTCGAGGTACAACGCCTCGCTGACTAGGTGGTCCGATGCCCCCCACAGCGGATACCCGCTTGAGGTGATCCTCTTCAAAACCCGGCCGAGCGAGGGCCTGTCCGGTAACAGGATGGCATAGTGGTAAAGCCCCGTCGTTCCTTCCGGCTGCGGCGGTGCGCCGGGGGATTCTGTTAGAACGACGAGTTCCCGCCCGTCTGCCGACAGTCGCGCCACACCGTTCGACTCCTCGACCTCGAAGCCGAGGATGTCCCGGTAGAAACCCAGCGCACGCCCGATATCAGCGACGGTCAGCTCCACACGGCCTACACTTGTGTTCGGGTGAATGCTCATCTCTCCTCCTAAGTCTCCCTGACTTCTACGAAACGTCTACCAGAAGAGGCCGAACGCGGCGTCGAGGCTTGCTGCTCCCGCCCCGGCGATGATGAGGACGAGTGCCATCCCGGCGAGCGCGAGGTTATACTCATAATCGCCCGCCGTAGCGAAGAAGCCGTTCTTGACGTGCGCCGTAAGAGCGGCGACGACCATCGTGCCGATGATGAAGAGAGCCGCTACCGGGGTAAGGAACCCGAGGATAACCAGTATCCCCCCGACGAACTCCGCAAGACCCGCCGCAAGAGCCATCGCGTATCCGGGCTTGAGCCCCATCTGGTCGAAGAACGCTCCCGTACCCTTCACACCGCCACCACCGAAGGACCCGAACAACTTCTGCATCCCGTGCGGGATCAAAATCCCCCCGAGAAATACCCTCAACACCAACAACCCTACAGCTACGCTTCCCGCATCTTCTTACCTCTCTCTATTGTTTAGTTATAAACTGTAACCAAGTATAAATGCGTTGTCTGAGTACGTCAAGTTACGACTCGGGGTGTGATGATAGAATCTCGTTTGTATGGAGATCGGAGACGGAAACGGTAGAGGTACGGTGGAGCCGGATTATTCGGGGACGTTCTGCCCGAGGTATCAGCGGGCGGTCGAGATCGTGGGCCGCAGGTGGAGTGGTGTGATCCTCCAGGTCATGCTCGCCGGGGCGTCGCGTTTCGGGGAGATCCTGTGCGCCGTGCCGGATCTCTCCAACCGGATGCTCTCGGAGCGGTTGCGCGAGTTCGAGACCGAGGGGATAGTCGAGCGCGTCGTCATCCCGGAGCGACCCGTGAGGGTAGAGTACCGGCTCACGAAGAAAGGCCGCGACCTGAACGCGGTGGTAGAGGCGATCTCCCGCTGGTCACAGGACTGGATCGAAGCCCCGACGCAGAAAACGTAAACGGACTTATTCCCTTCCGAGAAATGAGAATGTGTTATCTGGTTAGACGTTCTTCCGTAGGGGAAACATCTCTGCTGGGCGATACGGGCTTTCCGGTCGCCGGGATCATGCGTAATTCGTAGGACATTTGTAAGAGAAATGAGAGAGGAAGCATCTTTTGAAAGCAACTGTTTTTCATGCGGCGGGCGACGTGCGCGTCGAGGAAGTGCCGGACCCGAAGATACAGAATTCGACGGACGCGGTCGTGAGGATCACCCACGCCTGCGTCTGCGGTTCAGATCTGTGGTTCTACCGGGGCATCTGGGACTGGCAGCAAGGCTACCGCTGCGGTCACGAGTGGATGGGCGTCGTCGAAGATGTCGGCTCCGACGTAACGAGCCTCGAAGCCGGGGACCGGGTCATCGCGCCCTTCACCTACTCGGACGGTAGCTGCGAGTACTGTGAGAAGGAACTCTACACCTCGTGCATACACGGCAACTCGTGGGGCGGCGCGGACGACGACGGCGGTCAGGCCGAGGGGATACGGGTCCCGTTCGCAGACGGCACGCTCGTCAAGCTGCCGGACTCCGTCGAAGGCGACGACAAGCTCCTGAAGGCGATCCTCCCGCTCACGGACGTGATGAGCACCGGGCATCACGCGGCGGTCTCGGCGAAGGTCGGGCAGGGCTCCATGGTCGCCGTCGTGGGTGATGGCGCGGTAGGGCTTTCGGGGGTGCTGGCGGCGAAGCGGCTCGGGGCCGAGAGGATCATACTCTGCGGTCGCCACGACGAGCGCATCGCGGTAGCGAAGAAGTTCGGGGCTACGGACATCGTCAAAGAGCGCGGCGAGGAAGGCATCACGAAGGTTCGGGAGATGACGGACGGCGGCGCGGCGCACGTCATGGAGGCGGTCGGGAACAAGGGCTCGATGGCGCTTGCGATAGGCGCGGTCCGGTCGGGCGGGAACCTCGGCTACGTCGGGGTTCCGAACGAGGAGATCGCCCTCGGCGGCCTCTTCGGGAACAACATCACCCTCGCGGGCGGCGCTGCCCCGGCGCGGTCGTACATCCCGGAGCTTCTGGAGGATGTCATCGCCGGGAAGATAGACCCCTCCCCCGTCTTCGACAAGACCGTTGACCTCGCAGGCGTGCCGGAAGGCTACGCCGCGATGGACGACCGGACTGCGATCAAGACGATGATCGTCGTCTAGCACTTCTGCAACTCAGCAGTACGAACAAAAGAACCCCGGTGGCTGAAAATCCACCGGGGTTCTTCTTTGTCAGGTTTTCTGAACGGGCTTTCGGTTACTATGGGTTCAGGACAAGCTTGCCGGTCGTCTTGCGGCCTTCGAGGTCGGCGTGGGCCTGAGCTGCGTCTTCGAGTCTGTAGCGGCCACCGACGTTCAGCTCGAGTTTTCCGCTGGCGAGCCAGCCGAGAATCTCCTGCATGCTTGAGGCGAGGAGGTCCGGCTGGCCCATGATCCAGGGCAGGAAGAACCCGCTGATGGTCTGCTGCTTACGCATCATGCTGAAGAGCGCGACGGAGCTCCGCTCCCCGCTCGCCGCCCCGAAGACGACCATACGCCCAAACGGCGCGAGACACGTGAGGTTCTTCTCCGGGAAGTCGCCGCCGACCATCTCGAGGATCACGTCCGCGCCCTTGCCACCCGTCGCGGTCTTCACCTTCTCCGGCCAGTCGTCCTCCGTGTAGTCGATGAGTACGTCCGCCCCGAGGTCCTTGGCGATGTTGAGCTTCTCCTGATTGCTCGCTGTGGCGATGACCATTCCCGCGCCCATGAGCTTCGCCAGCTGCACCGCGAGGTAGCCGACCCCGCCCGCAGCCGCGTGGACGACGATGGACTCGCCCTCGGTCATGCGCCCGGTCGTCTTTATGAGGTGGTAGGCTGTCAGACCCTGCAGCGGTATGGTCGCAGCCTCGTCGAAGCTCAGACCTTATGGAACGGGGATGACGCTCGCCGCCGGGGCGACGGCGTACTCGGCGTATCCGCTGTCGTTGCCGAGGACGACCACCTCGTCGCCCTCGGAGCCGTTCGAGACACCGCCTCCGACCGCCTCGACCGTCCCGGCGACCTCGGAGCCGGGGGTGAACGGAACGTTCTGCTTCTTGAGGTACTGGTTCTGGCGGCGCATCGTGTCGGCGTAGTTGATGCCGGCGGCCTTTACGTGGATCAGAATCTCGCCCTCCCCCTGCTCGGGCCGCTCGACCTCCGCGAGCTTCAATACCTCCGGCCCGCCGAACTCTTCAACTACTATCGCCCTCATCGTCGCCACGAGAACCTCCCGGTCGGTTACTGTCTATACTTTCTTCATCGGGGCATGTATACCTGAAATCATGTGAGATCAACCTGGAGGCCCTTATGCCAGAGATGACGACCGTCGAGCGAA
>JBPCNU010000187.1:0-6737 GCA_051000975.1 Rubrobacter sp. | reverse complement strand
CGCGATGAGATACGCGACCGCATCGAAGACGAACTCGTAAACGTGAGCAGCGCGAGCTAGAAATACAAGAAGCTAGGAGCGCAAGAAGAGCTTTCGGGGAAGGGAGAGCGGTCATGCAGGAGAAGCGGAAGCAGAGGGTACTGTTCCTCTGCACACAGAACTCGGCCCGGAGCCAGATAGCCGAGGCGTTGCTTCGCCATCACGCCGGGGACCGGTTCGAGGCGTACAGCGCGGGGGTTCATGCGGCGGGGGAGATGCACCCGCACGTAGAGGAAGTCCTCGGTGAGATCGGGGTAGACCTGGCCGACCAGCATCCGAAGGGACTCGGCGAGTACTTCGGCAAGGTCGGTTTCAACTACCTTATCATCGTTTGTGCGAGGGCCGAGGAAGAGTGCCCGACTACCTTCCCCGGCGTCGGGACTCGCTTTTCGTGGATCTTCGACGACCCGCGAGACGCGTCCGTCGCAGACGAAGACCGGCTGGAGAAGTTCCGTGAGGTGCGCGACGGCATAGAGCTGCGTCTGCTCGACTGGCTCGAACGCCCCGAGGCCGAGCTCACGAAGCTCCGTGAAGAGCGCGACCGGGAGCGCGGCGAGCGTCTCCAGGAGACCCACCCGCGCCCCTGAACCGATCCCAGCGGGAGGCTACCCGCGAAGGGTGGCTATCCGACGGGCTGTCCGCCGGTAACGTCTATGGACGAGCCGTTGAGGTAGCTCGATTCGTCGGAGGCGAGCAGGACGAAGACCGGCGCGAGTTCGGCGGGCTGACCGGGGCGGCCCATCGGGGACTGCTGCCCGAACGCGGAGACGGTCTCCGGCGGCATCGAGGCCGGGATTATCGGGGTCCACACCGGCCCCGGCGCGACGATGTTCGCCCGCAGCCCGTACTGCACCACGTCCTGTGCCAGCCCCTCGGTAAAGGTGACGATTGCACCCTTCGTCGAGGAGTACGGCAAGAGCGTCGGTGAGGGCTTGTAAGCCTGCGCGCTCCCGACGTTTATTATGGAGCCGCCCTCCGGCATGTGCGGTATCGCGGCCTTCACGAGCCAGAACATCGCGTAGATGTTGGTCTTGAAGGTCCGGTCGAGAAGCTCGGTAGAGACGTCGGCCACCCCCTCGACCGTCATCTGGTGCGCCGCGTTGTTGACCAGGATGTCTATGTGGCCGAGTTCCTCCACCGCTCGCTCTACGAGCTTCTGGCAGTTTGACTCCTCGCTGATATCGCCCGGCACCCTTACGCACTTCTTCCCGGCCTCCTCGACGACGCGGGCGGTCTCTTCGGCGTCGGACTCCTCGGCGTCGAGGTAGGAGATCACAACATCCGCCCCCTCCCGCGCGAAGGCGAGGGCGACCGCCCGGCCTATACCGGAATCCCCGCCCGTTATGACCGCCCGCTTGCCTTCGAGACGACCCGAACCCCGGTAAGAGTCGTAGCCATAGTCCGGTTTCGGCTCCATCGCCGAGTCGAGACCGGGATGGGCCTCTATCTGGCTCTGCTCCGGATACTCCGGTACGGGGTATTTCGTCATAGGGTTCTGATGCACGTCGCTGTTTTCGCTCACGGCGAGCCTCCTGTTTCTCTGCGATGTCAGATCCGATTCGCTCCAACCTTACCCGCAAGACCGCCCGGCTATCCATCTCCGAAAAGACATGGAAAGACGTGGATAAAAATAGACGTGGGAACCGGTGTAGAAGGGAAAGGAAAGCAAATGGCGTTCGTCGTGATCGCAAAACAGAAGGCCCGGGAGGGTGAGGCTGAGAAGGTCGAGCACGCCGTCAGGCAACTCGCCCCGCTCGCGAGGAAGGAGCCCGAGAGTCTCTTCTACCAGGTCCACTGCGACCCGGAAGATGAGAACCTCTTCGTCTTCTACGAGCAGTACACGGACGAGTCCGGCTACAAAGCACACGTCGCCTCCGGGCACTTCCAGAAGCTGGGCTTCGGGACGGCCATCCCGTTGCTGGAGAGCCGGGAGCGAGAGTTCTACACAACGCTCGATCTCTAGCGAATCTCGACCGTTCTGGGCGGTATCGCTGGTTATAAGCCGCTCCGCTTCGGGTAATCAGGAGTCAAGACAGAAAGTATTCAAAGAGCAAACCCCTCTTTCATTCCCTTCGGACCCATTACCCGGAAATGGGAGAGGATGACGCTGCAAACGTACCCGGTGTAGCACGAGCCTCCCGTGGCAGCCCCGGCCGTGGCCCGGAGGTAGCCGGGGCGAGGTTTGCAGGAGAGCCCGAAGAGGAAAAGCCTCTCTGAGAAGTTCGGAGAGGCATACGAGAAACGCACTGAGTCGGACTCGGGCCGGGATACGGGTGGGGCGTAATGCGAGCGGGAGGAGAAGCGCATGACTTCGAGCGAACGAGGGGTCGTCGGGGCGGGGGGCCGCCGGTGAGGGTCACGGTCGTCGGGGCGAGCGGCAACGTGGGTACGAGCGTCCTGCGCTCGCTCGCCGCCGAACCGGAAGTTGAGGCCATCACGGGGGTGGCGAGGCGTCTGCCACGCCTCGCGGTCCCGAAGACGACGTGGGTGAGCAAGGACGTAACCGGCGGGAACCTCGAATCCGTATTCCGGGAGGCGGACGCGGCCGTCATCCTTTCGTGGTTGATCCAGCCCTCCCGGGACCTCAACAAGCTCTGGATGACCAACGTGGAGGGTACGATGCGAGCGGTCGAGGCCGCCGCCCGGAGCGGGGTCAAGACGATAGCCTACGCCTCTTCCGTCGGGGCGTACTCTCCGGGACCGAAGGACCGGGCGGTTGATGAAAGCTGGCCGACCGGCGGCGTCGCGGGTTCGCACTATGCGTTGCAGAAGGCCGAGGTGGAGCGCAGGCTCGACCGCTTTGAGGCCCTGCACCCGGGGGTGCGGCTCGTCAGGATTCGGCCCGGCCTCGTGTTCAAGCGGGAGGCTTCGCAGGGGATAAGAAGGCTCTTCGGCGGGCCGTTCGTACCGGGGACGCTGGCCGACGAGCGGCTGCTGAAGCTCATACCCGAGATAGAGAACCTGCGTTCGCAGGTGATCCACTCCTACGACGTGGGGGAGGCCTTCCGGCTGGCGCTCCTGAACGACGAGGCTTGCGGGGCGTTCAACATCGCCGCCGAGCCACCCCTCGACGCGCGGGCGGTGGCCGGGATGCTCGGGGCTCGCAGGTTCCCCGTTCCGGCGGGGGCGGTGCGAGCCGGAATAGACCTCACCTGGCGTCTGAGGCTCCACCCGGTCCCGGCGGGGTGGCTGGACCTCGCGCTCGGCGTCCCGCTCATGTCCACCGTCCGGGCCAGGGAAGTCCTTGGGTGGAGGCCGGAGCATTCGGCCGAGGAGACGCTGCGGGAGATCCTCGCCGGGCTCAGAGAGGGTGCGGGACTCGACACCCCGCCGCTCTCGCCCGATACGAGCGGTTTCATGAGGAAGAGAGAGATACTGACGGGAATAGGGGAGAGAGAGCCATGAAAGCAGTAGTCTGGCACGGCAAAGAAGACGTTCGGGTAGACGAGGTACCCGACCCGGCAATACAGGAGGCGACCGACGCGGTGGTCAGGATCACCTCGACGGCGGTCTGCGGCTCGGACCTGCACCTGTACTCCAAGCTCTCGCCGCTGATGCGCGAGGGAGACATCATCGGTCACGAGCCGATGGGCATAGTCGAGGAGGTCGGGGCCGGGGTACATCACATAAAACCCGGCGACCGGGTCGTGGTTCCGTTCAACATCTCCTGCGGTCACTGCTACTTCTGCGAGCAGGACCTCTACTCGCAGTGCGAGACGACCCGCGACCGGGGACGCCTCGCCAGAGCCTCCAACCTCCTCGGCCGCCGCGGCAAGGGGGCGAGCCTCTTCGGCTACACCCACGTCTACGGCGCGGTCCCCGGCGGCCAGGCCGAGTACCTGCGCGTGCCGCAGGCCCACTTCGGCCCGATAAAGGTCTCCGAGGAGGCCCACGATATCCCGGACGAACGCTTCCTCTACCTCTCGGACGTTCTGCCGACCAGCTGGCAGGCGGTCGAGTACGCCGACGTACCCGAAGGGGGGACGCTCGTCGTCTTCGGGCTCGGTCCCATCGGCCAGATGGCCTGCCGCATCGCGCTCCACCGGGGGGCGATGCGGGTCTTCGGGGTAGACCGGGTCGCCGAGAGGCTCTCGATGGCGTCGAGGTGGGGCGTTCAGACGGTTGACTTCTCCGCCGTCGACTCGGTCAAGGACATAATCCTCAACCTGACGGACGGTCGCGGTGCGGACGCCGGGATAGACGCCGTCGGGATGGAGGCCTCGGGGTCCAGGGTAGATTCCCTGCTCCAGGCGACGAAGCTGCAGCTCGACAAGGTCCACGCTCTCAAGGAGTGCGCCGCCTCGATCCGGCGCGGCGGGACGCTTTCGATCAGCGGGGTCTACGCCGGGCCGGTGCAGGCCTTCCCACTCGGCGACCTCTTCGATATGCAGCTTCAGATCCGGATGGGCCAGGCCAACGTTCGCCGCTGGGTAGACAGCATCATGCCGCTTCTGGAAGGCGACGGGGACCCTCTGGGGACCGAAGACCTAAAGACCCACACCCTGCCCCTGACGGACGCCCCACACGCCTACGACATCTTCCAGAAGAAGGAAGACGAGGCGATCAAATGCGTCCTGAAACCGTAACCGCCCGCAGGCCAGCCATCCGTTGTCCGGTAACGTTGCCGGGATGCGCTTCCCGGCGATTCTTACCGACTCACCGACCGACCAACTGATTGACTAACTCTGACTGACTATTTAGGAGCGGGCTATGAAGACACCGGACAGGATCTCGGAGCCGTGAAATGAGCGCAGCCCTTTCGACCGCAACGGCGACACCCTCGACACGGGCGTGAGGGGCGGGCGCATCCGAGCGGTCTCCGTCGTTGAACTCCACGCCCGATAACACGCCAGACGACACACTCGACAAACCCGGTGGGGATCACCTCTCCGGTTTCCCCGGGCTCCACGGCGCTCTCGCCGACCGCTACGGCAGGTGGGGGGACGCGGGTTACTCGTTCGTTGCCTGTCTTGTCGCGCTGGCGGTGAGCGGTCTCGCCGCGTACCTTCTGAGGCAGCCTCTTATATTCCCGAGCCTCGGCCCGACGGCTTACCTCTTCTTCGAGCGCCCGATGAGCACCGGCGCCAGCCCCCGCAACACTTTGATCGGCCACGGCGTCGCCATCGTAGCCGGTGGATGCTCCCTCACCCTGTTCGGTCTCTTCGAAGATCCGAGCATCCTCGCCGAAGGCGTGAGCCTAGCCCGCATCGGGGCCGGAGCTTTCTCCGTCGCCGTTACAGTCGCTATCCTCACCATTCTCGACGCCTCACACCCCCCGGCCGGAGCGACCGTCCTCATCATCAGCCTCGGGTTGTTCAGCGACCTGTCGAGCCTCGCGAATATCGCCGTCGGGGTCATCGTGCTGGTCGTCGTGGGCTGGGTCGTCAACCGTTCGCTCGGCGTCCCCGTACCCGTATGGAAGACAAGGGAGTAGCGCAGGAAACCAGAGATACCGGTGAGGATGCTGCGAAGATAGCCGGGGGCAACGGTCCCGGCAGCGAGGGCGATAGAAAACTCCGAGGCCAGACCGTTTACAGGTTCGGGCCGCTTATCTCGTGCAGACCCGGACCTCCTGCGGCTTTATTCGAGTTGGTTGGGTTAGCTCGGGATGTAGTCGAAGGTGTCGGGGTTGGGGCCGGTGCGTCCGTCCTCGCCCTGATCGAGACCCGAGATGGCCTCCACGTCTTCCGACTGGAGCTCGAAGTCGAAGAGGTCGAAGTTCTCTTCTATGCGCGACTCCGTGACGGACTTCGGGAAGATGATGTTCTCGTTCTGGAGGTGCCACCTGAGCACTACCTGCGCCGGAGACTTGCCGACCTTCTCCGCGATCCCAGCGATGGTCCTGTCTTCGAGTACCCCGCCCTGCGCGATTGGCGACCACGCCTCGGTGTAGATGCCGTTCTCCTGACCGTACCGGCGCACCGCCTCGTTGGTGAAGTAGGGGTGGACCTCGATCTGGTTGACCGCCGGAACGGTCTCCGTCTCAGCGGCGAGCTTCTCGAGATGCTCGGTCTGGAAGTTGGAGACGCCGATGGACTTCGCCCGACCGTCGGCCTTGAACTCTTCCATGACCTTCCAGGTGGAGACGTAGTCGCCGTTGTACTGCGTGGGGAGCGGCCAGTGGATAAGGAAGAGGTCCACGTAGTCGAGGCCGAGGTCCGAGAGCGTCTGCTCGAAAGCGGCCCGGGCGTCGTCCGGCTCGTGGAAGCTGTTGTTCAGCTTGCTGGTCACATAGATGTCGCTCCGGTCGAGGTCGGAAGCTCGTACCGCCTCACCGACCTCCTTCTCGTTGCCGTACATCTCGGCGGTGTCTATGTGCCGGTAGCCGATGTTCAGCGCCTTGATCACCGCCTCGGCGGTGTTCTCCGGTTCGATCTGGAAAACCCCGAATCCAAGCTGCGGGATGGCGTTGCCGTCGTTTAGGGTGATGGATGGTACGGAACTCAAATCCTATGCTCCTTCTTCCTTCTCGTGTATCGCGTGTGTCTTCGTTCGGCTCTCGGCTGTCTCTTGGCTGCCACTTTGGAGCCTCCCTTGCGTTACCCCGACAGATCGCCAGTCAAACCGCCCCGCCCAGCCGGGCAGCGCGAAGCTTCACATGTTTCGTTCCATATGTTCGTTCCGGATGTTTTGCAATATACGAAATGCGGTATGAAACTAATCAGGATGCCATCGCGCACTCGGATACACCTGTAAAG
>JBPCNU010000186.1:0-9004 GCA_051000975.1 Rubrobacter sp. | reverse complement strand
GGGCTTATGACATCAGTGTCCTTGATCGGTATTACTGGAAAGAACCCGCCCTTTTGAAGAGGCTCACGGGTTATTCGTGGTGGGTCGAAGCCGTCGAGGGCTTATGACATCAGTGTCCTTGATCGGTATTAGATCCCACGCTCCTGCAACCACAACTCCAGAAGCCCGAGCTGCCAGAGCTTGTTGCTCCCGAGGCGCGTCTTCTCGTCGTTCGGGGCGGCGAGGTGGTGGTCAACGTAGTCCTTGCGGAACAGGCCGCGCTCCCGCGCCTCCGGGGCCTTCAACGCCTCGCGCACCATATCGAGGTACTCGCCTTCGAGGTGCTTGAGGGCCGGGACGGGGAAGTATCCCTTCGGGCGGTCTATGACCTCGTTCGGGATGACGCGCCGGGATGCCTCCTTGAGGACGCCCTTACCGTCGTGGGCGAGCTTCAACTCCGTCGGACAGGCCGCCGCAAGCTCGACTAAATCGTGGTCGAGGAAGGGGACGCGGGCTTCGAGGCCCCAGGCCATCGTCATGTTGTCGACGCGCTTCACCGGGTCGTCCACGAGCATGACGCGTGAGTCGAGGCGGAGGGCCCGGTCGAGCGGCGTGTCGGCGTCGGGCCGGTCGAAGTGGGCTTCGGCGAACTCGCGGGATACATCGGTGGCGGCGAGGTACTCGGGGCTTATGGCGTCCTCCATCTCGCTCCTCGGGCGGTCGAAGAATTCGCCTTCGTAGGTGTCGAGGCCGGTACCTTCGGCGTCCTCCATCGGCGGGTACCAGCTGTATCCGGCGAAGACCTCGTCCGCGCCCTGACCGGACTGCACGACCTTCAGGTGCTTCGCGACCTCGCCGGAGAGCAGGTAGAAGCCGACCACGTCGTGGCTGACCATCGGTTCGCTCATCGCGCCGATGGCTTCGCCCAAAGCGGGGAGCATCTTCTCGGAGGAGACCATGAGCTTGTGGTGATCGGTTGCGTAGTGGTTTGCGATCAAGTCCGAGAACTCGAACTCGTCGCCCTCTATCCCGCCGACCGACTCGAAGCCGACGCTGAAGGTCTGGAGATCCTTCTGCCCGAGTTCCGCGAGCAGCCCGACGATGATGCTCGAATCGAGGCCGCCGGAGAGCAGCACCCCGACCGGAACGTCCGAGACCATGCGCCGCTCGACCGCCGTGCGCAGCGAACTCAGGATGGCCTCCTCCCAGTCCTGTCCGGTCATGCCCTCGTAGTCCGGGTTGCGGGAGAAGGCCGGGTTCCAGTAGCGCACCCTGCGACGTTTGCCCTCCGGCTCGATGACGAGGAGGGTCGCCGGGTCGAGCTTTCGGACGCCCTTCAGGATGGTGTGCGGGGCCGGGACGACTGCGTGGAACATCATGTAGTGGTGCAGGGCGACCGGGTCCACCGTCGTGTCGACGACGCCGCCCGCTAGGAGCGCCGGGAGCGTCGAGGCGAAGCGCAACGCCCCGTTCGTCTCCGCAAGGTAGAGTGGTTTGATGCCGAGCCTGTCGCGCCCGAGGACTACTTTGCCGGAGTCGCGCTCGACGAGGCAGAAGGCGAACATCCCTTTGAGGTGCGAGACGAAGTCCTCACCCCACCTGTGGTAGGCCTTCAGCAGCACCTCGGTGTCGGAGGTGGAGAAGAAGCGGTAGCCGGACTTCTGCAGTTCTTCGCGGAGTTCGGGGTAGTTGTAGATGCAGCCGTTGAAGGTGATAGCGAGGCCGAGGTCCGGGTCGATCATGGGCTGCGAGCCGCATTCTGAGAGGTCTATGATCCTGAGCCTCCGGTGCGCCAGAGCGACCCTCCCCTGAGACCAGACACCCGCGCCGTCCGGACCGCGTCTACTCATCGCCTCGTTCATCCTCGATACCGCGCCTACGTCGGGGGCGTTCCCGTCCTTGCGAACCTCACCGCAGATGCCGCACATATGAAATTCCTCCTCGATGGAATCTTGAGAGCGTGTACGAAAAAGTCATCTCGAGAGTCAGCTTTGTAGTACCCAGGTGTCCTTGAAGCCCCCGCCCGACGACGAGTTCACGACGCGGGTCCCCGGTCTGGCCACGCGGGTCAGGCCGCCGGGCATGACGTACCCCGCTACGGGCAGTACGAACGCCCGGAGGTCTATGAAGCACTCGGAGGAATCGTCGCCGTCGCTGCCATTCCGGTGAGCATCCGTAACGTGCGTCGAGAAATCGAGGCACTCCTGCGCGATGAAGGCGTCCGGGTTCTCGAGAACCTTCCGCCTCGCGTCTTCGAGGGCCGTTTCGTCGGCCTCCGGCCCGATGACGACCCCGAGCCCGCCGTAGCCTTCGCGGGGCTTCAGGACAAGCTCCGGGAGACGTTCGAGGGCTTCTTCCCTTCTCTCCGGGTCGGCGAGCGGGAGGGTGGTTGCGGAGTTGAGCAGCGGGTCTTCGCCGAGGTAGGTCCGGATCATCTCCGGCACATAGGGGAAGACCGCCTTGTCGTCGGCTATCCCGACACCGGGGGCGTTGATGATGGCGACGTGGTTCTCGCGGCAGACCCGCCCGAGGCCGTCTATCTCGGAGATGACGCCGCCGTCGTCGACGCGGCGGTAGATCACATCCACCCGCCGACCCGTGTTTCGAGAGAACACCGCCCGCTCCCGAACGTCGAGGTCGTCCGGGGTGAGCAATTCGAAGCCGCACGCTCCGGACATGTGTCTATGCTCGAAGTAGGCCGAGTCGTCACGGCCGCTCGTGAGCAGGGCGATGTGTGGTTCGGCAACTTCGGGCGGGGTCGCGGCTTCGAGCGTCGCCCGGAGCATGCCGCAGTAGTCGGAGATATCCCCAACCTCCAACGGGTATGCGTCATACAGTTGGCCGTAGACTTCTCGTCCGACCTTACGGATGGAGTCGGCATAGGCCGCCCCGCTCGGGACTCGCACGTTGTCTTCGAGAACGATGTAGTCGCCGTCGCCGAGGTGGACGACATCGGGGCCGTAGATGTGTACGGGCGGCGTCGTCTCAGAGCCGGGGAAGGCGCGAGGGTTGTAGAGCGCGCTGGAGCGGATGACTTCCTCCGGGACGATGGTTTGATCCCTTTCGTAAAGGTCGGAGAGCCAGGCGTTTATGGCCCGTCCGCGCTGGAGGAGCCCGGCGGAGAGGTTGCCCCAGTGGTCGCGGCAGACGATGCGCGGTGTCCAGTCGGCGGGGAGGACCCGGTCACCTTCGACCCCGGTGCCGTCCGGCAGGGGAAAGGTCGCGCCGAGTTCGTCGAGCATCTTCGTGGCCCGCCTGTGACGTTCGGTGCGCGAGGACGAGCCCATCGCCTCGAAGGCGTCGAGGAGGGGCCGGTACTCGGCCCGGACCTCACCCTCGCCGGTCATGACCTCGTTGTAGACGTCCATGCTCGAAACCTCGGTCTCCACGTATGCCGCCTCCGTGTCTAGAGTTCCGCCATCACTTCTGGTCACGGCTACATTGACTACAGTACAGGGTAATGCGTATTTTGTTTCACGTCCTGACAGCCTACGAGTCTAGGCGGGCCTCGTTTTCGTGTAACTGGCCCGATGTAGGAAGTCTGGCACGGAAGCATGATGGATTTATGGTGGAAAGTCGGACATAGTGTCAGCAGAGAGTTCACACATGCAGAGCGGGGGTATGAGATTAGACTGCGGAAATCAAATCTCCAGGCTAGAAATCGTGGGGTGAGCTGGTGTCAATGCTCGAAGTAAACAACCTGAAGACGCACTTCAAGACCCAGGACGGCGTGGTGAAGAGCGTGGACGGTGTCTCGTTCAGCCTGGAAGCGGGCGAAACGCTTGGCATCGTCGGGGAGTCCGGGAGCGGGAAGAGCGTAACCGCGCTCTCCATCATGCAGCTGAACCCGAAGCCGCCCGTCGAGTACCCGGAGGGTGAGATCGTCTTCGAGGGCAAGAACCTCCTCGACGCCAGAGAGAAAGAGATGCAGAAGATCCGGGGCAACGACATCGCCATGATCTTCCAGGACCCGATGACGAGCCTTAACCCCGTCTTCACGGTCGGGAACCAGATCCGCGAGGCCATCCAGATCCACCAGAACGTCTCCAAGCACGAGGCCAGGGAGAAGACCGTTCAGGTACTCAAGGACGTAGGGATAGCGAACCCGGAGCAGCGGGCCGGGGAGTACCCGCACCAGTTCTCGGGGGGGATGCGCCAGCGGGCCATGATCGCGATGGGCCTGTCGTGCACCCCGAAGGTCCTGATCGCAGACGAGCCCACGACCGCGCTCGACGTCACCATTCAGGCCCAGATCCTGGACCTGATGATAGATCTGCAGGAGAAGTACGGGACGGCTATCGTCATGATCACGCACGACCTCGGCGTGGTGGCGCAGTTGGCCGACAAGGTGATGGTGATGTACGCCGGACGCGCCGTAGAGCAAGGCCCGACCGAGCCTGTTTTCTATGACCCGCTCATGCCTTACTCGTGGTCGCTGCTCAAATCTCTGCCGAGGCTAGATATGGGGAAGGGGGCGAGGCTCCTGCCGATAAAGGGTTCGCCGCCGTCCCTGATCTTCCTCCCCGACGGCTGCAATTTCTCTCCGCGCTGCCCGTTCGTGAGGGACGAGTGCCACAGTACGGAGCCGATTCTGGAGGAGAAACGCCCCGGACACGCCGCCGCCTGCATCCTGTCCGTGGACGAGATCGAAGCCAACAAACAGCGCGTCGAGCAGGAACTGAGGGTGGAGCAGTGAACGAGACCGGCGGCAACCCGAACGGCCATTTTACCGGCGAGAACATCCTCGAAGTCAAGAACCTGAAGATGCACTTCCCGATCAAGGCCGGGGTCTTGCAGCGCACGGTCGGCCACGTGAAGGCCGTTGACGGTGTGGACCTGGCGGTCAGAAAGGGCGAGACGCTCGGTCTGGTCGGAGAGTCGGGGTGCGGTAAATCAACGCTCGCGCGCATGATCCTCCGCCTTCTGGAGCCGACGGAGGGCGAGGTTTTCTTCGAGGGTCGGGACATACTGAAGATGAACCGAAAGGATATGCTCGCCGTGCGGCGGGAGATGCAGATCGTATTCCAGGACCCTTACGCTTCTCTGAACCCGCGTATGACGGTCGGGAACATCGTCGCCGAGCCGCTCGTAACGCACGGTATCGGCTCCTCCTCGGAGCGCAAGAAGCGCGTTCAGGAGCTTCTTGAGATAGTCGGCCTCAACTCCGAACACTACAACCGCTACCCGCACGAGTTCTCCGGTGGCCAGCGGCAGCGCATCGGGGTGGCGCGGGCCGTTGCCCTCAACCCGAAGCTCATCATCTGCGACGAGCCGGTCAGCGCGCTGGACGTCTCCATTCAGGCTCAGTTCGTGAACCTCCTTCAGGATTTGCAGAAGGAGTTCGACCTGACCTACGTCTTCATCGCCCACGACCTCTCGGTGGTCAGGCACATCTCCGACCGGGTGGCGGTCATGTACCTCGGTCAGGTGGTCGAGGTCTCCGAGGGCGACGCGCTCTACGAAGACCCGAAGCATCCGTATACGGCCTCGCTGCTCTCGGCCATCCCGATCCCGGACCCGATCAAGGAACGCGAGAGAAGGCGCGTCGTTCTGACGGGCGATGTCCCGTCCCCGGCGAATCCGCCGTCGGGCTGCCGGTTCCACACTCGCTGCCCGAGGGCCAGAGACTTCTGCAAGGAGAACGAGCCGTCGCTGGAGGAACACGGCCCCGCCGAAGCGAGCGCAGAGGCGAGCGGCGCCTCGCCGCACAGGGCGGCGTGTTTCTTCCCGGTGCAGGTCGGGCAGACCGTGGACGACCGGACGGAGGCGACACCCTACCGGGCCGGATAAAGCCGCGCTCCGGAGAGCTATCCAACCCGATGAAATTCTGATCATCTGATTAAAACCTGGGATTTCAAGCCCGCAGCAAGCCCACAGTGCGAGACAGCGGTTACACTACCGCTGCATGTTCGAGCTTGTAACTTCAGGGAGGCACAAAAGACGCGGGCCATTCATCGTCGTGGCGGCGGTGCTTACCCTTACGTTTCTGGCGGTCGGGTGTGGTGCGCCCGAGATCACGACCGAGCCGCCCCGGGGCCTCGAAGCTGGCAGCGAGGAACCTGTCAGTCAGATCGGCCAGGGCGGAACCGCCCGGGTTGCGCTCCCCGCTTCGACCGCTCCGGTCTGTTTCAATCCGTACCTGCGATCCTGCGAAGGAATCGGATATATGAACGGTGTCGTCTTTGAGGGGCTCCTCCAGTATGGGCCTTCGGGCGAGGCGCGCCCCTTGCTCGCGACCGAACTGCCATCGTACAGCGATGAGACCCTGAGCCTGGAACCGATGTCCATAGAAGTCAGAATAAGAGAGGGTGCCACCTTCTCAGACGGCGAGCCGGTAACGGCGCAGGACGTCGCCTGGACCTATGATCAGGCGATGGAATTGGCTGGAGCGGGGGCGATCACGCCCGAATACTCCGGTTTCGACCGACTGGAGAACATCGAAGTCGAGGGCCGGAAGACGCTCAGGCTCGAATTCGAGAGGCCTTACGCCGGGTGGCGAGACCTCCTGACCGCACCGGTTCTGCCGGAACACGTCTACGGTGAGGAAGACCTCTCCGAGCTCATGCTCGCCGATGAACCGGTGGGGAGCGGGCCGTTCCTGCTCGACGAATTCCGGGGAAAAGGCGGGATAGACTTCACCGCGAGCCCCCGCTACTGGACCTCAGAACTCGAATACCCCCGGCTCGACGGCCTCGTCGTGGAATATCAGGGGCCGGCGGACGCCGCTCGGAGCCTCGCCTACTCGAACGCGGACTTCGGGGTCTTCGTCGCCAACGACGCACCCGGTTCCGGCGACCTCATGCGTGCCCCGGCCCTGCGCGAACGAACAGAGCTTCTGGTCTTCAACTCCAGGAGGCTCGATGAAGACTCGCGAGCCTCTCTTTACTCGCAAATAGATCGAACCTCCGTCGCCGGAGCCTCCGGCCTCGATGTCGCAGAGACGGCTTTTTCTTCGGTCGCCGCTCCGGAAGAGTCCCCTTTCAGAGAAGCGTCGGGGGCGGGGTCCAACCTCGTCGGCGCAAGCCTGCGCCTCGCGTATCCGGCGGGAGGACCGGTCAGGGACCGGGCCGTTGAGGAGGTCGTAGCGAGCCTCGAAGAGGCCGGGGCGAGCGTAGAGGTGGAACGGATACCCGGCGGCGAGTTCTACGCCTCGACGCTCCCTGCGGGCGACTTCGATCTGACGGTGATGGATCTCGGGAGCGAGGTAGAGTACGAATCGCTCTTCAGCGTACTGCCGGAGAACTCCGCGTCGGCTATCTACACGAGCCTCGGCAAGCCGGAGGACGAAGCTCGCTACCTGGCCCGGACGCAGGAGATCTTCGCCTCCGAGTACGCCCTCGCGCCGCTCTACCGCTGGCCGGACTCGTATGCCTGGTCCAGTACCCTCTCCGGCCCGATGAAAGACACCCCCTCGGACTCCTTTGCCTGGAATATCCGGGAGTGGGGCTTCTACAAATAGCGGTAGTGAACGGCACAGAGGCGCTTTCCTTCGCGTCCGACCCCGGATAGTAGAATCGAGGGATGCGAAAGATTTTCGATAGAAGCGATAAAGGAGGCGATTCCTGCGCTCGCAAGGAAGCCGTCTGGTGGGTGAAGCCCATCATCTCCGGGGCGGCGTTCGCGATCGTTCTGCTGGCCGTCGCGGGTGGGGGATACTGGTACGGGTACTCGCAGGGTCCGGCCTCGCTCTCGGACAAGGACGAGAAGAGCCTCGAAGTCTACGCCGAGGCTCTAAACGCGGTGCGCGACGACTACGTGGATCAGGACTCCATCCGGCCGAGGCAGCAGACTTACGCCGCCATCGAGGGGATGCTCGACTCTCTGGGCGACGAGGGGCATACCCGATTTCTCACCCCCGAAGAACGGGAGCGGAGCCAGGAGAGCATCTCCGGGCGGTACGTCGGGGTCGGGGTGACCATAGAGGAGCGGGACGGGCGAGTGGTCGTCGTCTCGCCCGTCGAGGGTTCTCCGGCGGAGCAGGCCGGAATAGAGGCGGGGGACGTAATAGTCGCCGTCAACGGTGAGCCCGTCGCCGAGCGCGACGCCATCGCCGTCTCCGGCAAGGTTCGCGGTCGCGAGGGGAGCGACCTCACGCTCACCGTGCAGCGCGGCGGCGAGCGTGAGACCTACGAGCTAACGCGGGCCGAGATCACCTCCCCGGTCGCCTACGCGGCGCGGATTCCCGACAGCGACACCGCCCTCGTCCGGCTTACTTCTTTCAGCGGGGAGAGCGCGGACCAGCTCCGCGAGGACGTTCAGAGCGCCCTCGACGGCGGCGCAGAGCGAATAATCCTCGACCTCCGGGACAACGGTGGGGGAAGGCTCGATCAGGCCCTCGAAACAGCCGGGATGTTCCTCAGGTCGGGCGAGGTCGTCTACATCCGACAGGACTCAGACGGCGAACAAACCCCTGTCGAGGCGGATGGCAACGCCGAGTTCTACGAGGTTCCGATGGTCGTTCTCGTCAACGGCGGTTCCGCTTCGAGCTCCGAGATCGTCTCCGGCGCCCTACGCGACAACGACCGGGCCACCGTCGTCGGTGAGACGACCTTCGGGACCGGAACCGTTCTCTCGGAATTCGATCTCTCGGACGGCTCGGCCATCCTCCTCGGCGTAGCCGAGTGGCTGACCCCGAACGGTGGTTTCATCCGCGAAGATGGCATCGTTCCCGACGTAGAGGTCGAACTCGGTGAAGACGGGTCGCAGGTAAGCCCCACCGACCTCGAAGACCTTACCCGCACCGAGGCGTTTGAGCGCGATCCGCAACTCGAACGCGCCTTCGAGCAACTGGAGCAAACAGAAGAGGCCTAGAGCAGCCTGCCCCGCCACCGACTTTCACGTAACTATCGCGGTTCGCCTCGGTATGTCAGGCCGTCACGTCTGGCCTCCGACAATCCCGTCCTGCTCCAGGGCCGAGTTCCAGGAGCAGACCAAGCGAGCAAGAAAACCGCCAGGCCATCCATCAGGCCACCAAAAACAGGACGGAATGCTAGTCGAGCAGGTCGCGCAGGGAGGCGGCGTGGGG
>JBPCNU010000185.1:0-3611 GCA_051000975.1 Rubrobacter sp. | reverse complement strand
AGCGAGCAGCGTGATGCCGAACGCGAGAGCGACCGCCAGTGAGTCGTAGGCGAGGCCCGCCGTCCTCTGGTCGAGGATGGCCGCCGTCGCGACCGCCGTCCCCCCGAATATGAGGATGAATGTTCCGACGAATTCGGCTGTCGCCGTTCTCGCCATGTTGTCCCCGGCGTTACTGCCATAGAGCCCGGTGGACCTTCCGGATCTCCCCCTGTTCGACATTTGCACCTCCGTTTGCATGCTTTCTTTTGACGATTGATTGAAGGCTTCTACGACGTTCAGCGAGATACACCCTCGGAAGCCCCTGCTTACTACTTCTTCCTTATAGACATTTTTCCTCGCCGGGAAGTTACAGTCCGGTTCTTGAATAGCTCTTGCGGTCTTTTCTATTCGCCCCTGAAATACCCGATGAAACATATCTTTCGGGTGTTTCTTGCACTTTACAGCCTCCCCGAAGGAGGAGATCGGACGGGAAACCTTCGCTGTGCAAGGTATATTTTCTTTGGAAGAGATGACGGCCTGCCGGCCGTCCGGGTTTTGCGGAGGTATTCCTTGAGTACGGAAAAGACGGATCTCACCTCGGTCGCGAAGCATTCGGCGGTCGGGCCGCTCAGCGAGTTCTTCAGCGACCTGCGGGTCATGCTCTCCGTCAAGACCCTGAAAGCTACTGTTCAGGAGTTCATCAGGGATGATGCGATGGGTCTCGCCGCGCAGCTCGCCTACTATCTCATCCTCGCCCTCTTCCCGTTCATTCTCGTCCTCGTCTCCCTGACGAGCCTCGTCGGAAACCCGGAACTCGCCTCGACCGCCCTGACCTACTTCCAGCAGGTCATGCCGACACAGCTCTTCGACCTCTTCGAGAGCTTTATAGGCCCGATCATCGACGGCTCGAACCCGGCTCCGGGTCTGCTCTCGTTCGGTATCCTCTTCACCATCTGGAGCGCGTCCGGTGCTTTCGCCGCCTTTATAAACGCTCTGAACAAAGCCTACGACGTGGAAGAGACGCGCCCGTTCTGGAAGGTTCGGGGCATCGCGATTCTGATGACGCTCGGGCTTTCGGCCCTGATCATCTTCGCAGTTTTGCTGCTGGTCCTCGGGCCGTCCATCGGCTCCGGTATCGCCGGATACTTCGGCCTCGGCGGAACGTTCAAGCTTCTCTGGAATATCTTGCGCTGGCCCGTCGCCCTGATGCTGATGGTCCTCGCTGTCGCCCTGATGTTCTACTTCGCCCCGGACGCCGGGCAACCGTTCCGGTGGATCACACCGGGCGGCTTCGTCGGGGTCTTCCTGTGGCTACTTGCGAGCGCGGCCTTCAGCCTCTACGTCAACAATCTGGGCTCCTACGACCAGACCTACGGCTCGATAGGCGTGGTTATCGTCCTGCTCCTCTACCTCTACATCGCCTCCCTGACCATCCTCTTCGGCGCAACGCTGAACGCCACGCTCGTCCGGTTGAAGGAAGAACTCTCCGGGGAGGAAATCCTCGACGCGAAACCCGCCAACGATAAAACCCCCGTGCTGGATCAGATCACCGACGACACCCCGCAGAAGACGAAAAAGAGAACCAGCCGAGAATAAACCAGACCCCCGCTGACACCCTTTCAACGCTACCCACCTACCTGATATACTCCCGCTCGGAGGAGTGGCTGAGCGGCCGAAAGCGGCACCCTGCTAAGGTGTTATATCCTTCACGGGGTATCGAGGGTTCGAATCCCTCCTCCTCCGCTCCCTTACTCAAACTTCTCGCAAGGTCCTCGATTTCCAGTCGCCCCGGTACCGGCACGAGAACTCCGGGAACACGGTTCCGAAAACGACGAAGAGGGCCGGATCTCTCCGACCCTCCCGCAGCCTAGCTGAAGGGGGATGAACAGCCTGTCGGGCCTATCCCCGATGTTGGGTGCGGCCTCGGGATGCAGAATACTGTGCATCCCCCTTCACAGGCTTACCTCAAGCGTTGATGTCACCCCGCTGTCCGGGGGACGGTCTGCTCAGGCCATACCGCGTAGTTCTGCGACCATATCGAGACCTTGCTGCTTGCACAGATCCTTCGGACGCATGATCGCCTGCTCGTCGAGCAGGTTGCGGGTCCTGGCCTCCTTTTCAAGGTGACGCTCGATCACGTCAATGGCCTGGTCCACGTCTTCGCGAGTGTACTCCCGAACCTTTTCGTGGTTGATGGTCATGGTCATGTCTTCCACCTCCTCTCGTAATCGGATTGGCTCCGCTTACGCTCGCCCCTGGCCTGCTCTGCTTGTAACTTCACCGGTGAGCTTGTAACGTTTGCATCGCCCGATCTAAGCCCAGATTAATTCCCTCTGAACACACTGTCAAGGCTTATTTTGCCCGCTCGCGAGCTTTTCTACGTAGGGCCGATTACAGACCGCCTACTGATACCCGGAATGTGCCACGAAGGCCCCATCGGTCAGGACCGGCACGACCGGGACGGTATCTTCCTTCAAGCAGAATTCGAGGTCTTCTCCGTAACCGAGCCTCTTGAGTCGTCGGGCCGCGTCGTTGTTTCTGAGCGACTTCGCGAACCGTTTCAAATGATCCGCGACAACCCTCTCGGCCCTCTCGTCGAGGGGTACTCCTGCTTTTCTCAGGCGCAGGAGTATCGCGGCCGAGGCGGCTTCGTCCTCGGAAGTACGCCTGCCGCGCCACCCGCATCCGACGACCACGACCTCGGAGGATTCACCTTCTTTCAGCCGCTCGAAAACGTCTTTCGAGACGGCCCCTGCGTTGACGAAACTCCCGATTATTATGGCCGGACTGCCGGACGCGGCCTCTACGATCCGGGTTCCGTTCGTCGTGGTCATGGCGACGGTCGTTCCCGGTGGGAGATCCCCAGCGGCCAGAATACCCGTCGGGGTGTTCCCGAAGTCGAAGCCCTCGACCTTCGCACCGTCCCGCTCCCCGACCCGGAAGTCTGCCGGGTGGATTCGAGCCGCCTCGACCGATGAGAGCGGTATGACCCTGGCTCGCTTCGAGACGAGTACGGCGATCGTCGCGCTGGCGCGGTAGGCGTCAACAACAACCACTATCGCCCCGGAGCGAGCGGCTCGTTTCGCACCGGAAGAGCCGCCTGCGTAGCGGGCGATCACAGCGTCGAAACGATCATCGGGTTCGTGATGCTGAACAAAGCCATGCTGGGATCATACGAGAGAACATCCCCCCGGAGAAAGAACAAAGAGAGAACCCAGGTGAACGAATAACATCTCCGTAACACCGGGGTTCACAGGCTATCTATCCGATTTTCCTGCCGAATTTATCTGGTCGGATGCTGGATCAGGAACGCCCCCTTATCGTCCGAACTCCGAAGGCGGAGCCGACTACGAGCAGCGCGACCGCCCCTCCCACGACCGGCAGGAGCGGTATGCCGCCCGTATCCGGTAGAGCCGTCAGACCGGCTTCGGTGCTCGGAGACGCACTCGGGCCGTACACGACCTCTATCTCACCCGACTCGACCGGCTCCTCAGCCGCAATGACCGGAGCTTCTTCCACGACCGGGGCTTCTTCCACGACCGGGGCTGCTTCCACGACCGGGGCTTCTTCCACGACCGGGGCTTCTTCCACGACCGGAGCTTCTTCCACGACCGGAGCTTCTTCCACGACCG
>JBPCNU010000184.1:0-12002 GCA_051000975.1 Rubrobacter sp. | reverse complement strand
AAAGTTCCGCTGGAGGTAGCCGGAGCGTTCCATTCGCCGCTCATGGAGGGTGCTTCGCGGGAGATGGAGAAGCTGCTCGACGCGACGGAGTTCTCCGAGCCGGAGGTTCCGGTCATCGGGGCGACGGACGGAAGACTCCTGAAAGATGCCGAATCCGTCCGGGAGGCGTTAAAGAGGCAGATGCTCTCTCCGGTGCGGTGGGTTGCGGTGGTAGAGCGGTTCGCCAAGGTCGGGGTCGAGGAGGTCGTCGAGTGCGGCGAGGGCGGGACGCTCGTGAGGGTGCTCCGGGACTTCAAGGACCTGGACTTCGATGGGAAGAAAGCTGAGGAGGTACTCAAGTGAGCGAGGTCGCGGGGATAAAGCTGCCGCTGATGGCCAATGAAATCCGTGCGCTCATACCGCACCGTTATCCGTTCTTACTCGTTGACCGGGTGATCGAGCTAGAGGTCGGTAAGCGGGCCGTCGGGATAAAGAACGTGACCCAGAACGAGCCGTTCTTCGAAGGGCATTTTCCGGGACACCCCGTAATGCCGGGGGTTTTGATCGTGGAGGCGATGGCCCAGGTCGGGGCGGTCGGGGTGATGGCTGACGAGGCTTTCCGCAGCAAGCTCGCGCTCTTCGCCGGGATAGACAAGGTCAGGTTCAGGAGGCAGGTCGTGCCGGGCGACGTGCTTCGGATGGAGGTTGAGATAGGTCGTCTGAAGGGTCGCATCGGCCGCGGGAAAGCCGAGGCCACCGTTGACGGAGAGAGAACCTGCGAGGCGGAACTCACCTTCGCCTTCATAGACCGCGAAGACGCGGACGGAGGTAGGTTGTGATCGAGGCCGGAAGGGTCGCCGTAGTTACCGGAGGCAGCCGGGGCATAGGCCGGGCGATTGCTCTCCGGCTCGCGCAGGAAGGCGCGGACGTGGGCATAACTTACCGTTCCAACGACGAAGAGGCAGAGAAGAGCAAGTCCCTCGTCGAAGAGACCGGGAAGACCTGCCGGGTTTACAAGGGTGACGTTGCGAACCCGGAAGATGTGGACTCGATCTTCAAGGAGATCGCCTCGGACTTCGGTCGGGTGGACATCCTGGTAAACAACGCCGGGATCACCCGTGATAACCTCCTGATGAGGATGAAAGAGTCGGAGTTCGATGAGGTCATCTCGACGAACCTGAAAGGCACTTACCTCTGCACGAAGGCGGTGATGAGACAGATGGTTCGTGTTCGCTGGGGGCGCATCGTCAACATCACCTCGGTCGTCGGGCTGTCGGGGAACGCGGGACAGGCGAACTACGCCGCCTCGAAGGCCGGGGTCATAGGCCTGACGAAGAGCGTCGCCCGCGAGCTAGCCCAGAGAGGCATCACGGCGAACGCCATCGCGCCGGGTTACGTAGAGACGGAGCTCACCGGAGTGCTCCCGGAGGGGATCAGGGAGACGATCCTCGGCCAGACCCCGGTCGGGAGGTTCGCCAAAGCCGAAGAGGTCGCTTCGGCGGTCGGTTTCCTGTGTGGCGAAGAGGCGGGATACATAACCGGACAGACCCTCGCCGTGGACGGTGGAATGACGATGCAATGAGGGCAAGAGCAGGGGCAAAAGCCCTGTTCGGAATTGCGCTACACTACGCGCTGTGTCAGCATAGCTTAATCTGAAAGTAACAATCAGCGGAAATAAAAAGAAAAGGAAGAGAGGATTAAATTGGATCGCGAAGAGATACTCCAGAAAATTCAGGAGATCGCCGCCGACCGGCTCGGGGTCGAGGAAGCCGAGGTGACGCCGGAGGCTTCTTTCCGGGAGGATCTGGAGGCTGATTCGCTCGACCTCGTAGAGCTCATCATGGAGCTCGAAGAGCAGTTCGGGATGGAGATCCCCGACGAGGACGCCGAGAAGATCACGACCGTCGAGGAGGCCGTTGATTACGTAGGGGAGCACCAGTCCTAGTGAGCGAAGCTTCCGGTAACGGTGGCAGAGGTCGCGCCGTAATAACCGGGGCCGGAGCGGTCACGCCGCTCGGCACCGGGGTGGAGAAGTTCTGGAGCGCGGCCCTGGAGGGAAAGAGCGGTGCGGCGGAGATCACGCGCTTCGACCCCGAGCCGTATCCTTCGCGCATCGCCGCCGAATGTAAGGACTTCGACCCGCTGGACTTTATCTCGAAGAAGGATGCTCGCCGGATGGACCGCTACGGTCAGTACGGCATCGCCGCCGGCATACAGGCCGCCGAGAGCGCCGGGATCATGGACATCATCCGAAAGACGCCGGAGCGCGTCGGCATCGTCCTCGGGAGCGGCATCGGCGGTATCTCGACCTGGGAGCGCGAGTATCAGACACTCAAGGAACGCGGACCGGGACGGGTCAGCCCGTTCCTGATCACGATGATGGTCCCGAATATGGCTGCCGGACAACTCGCCATCATGCTGGGGGCGACGGGGCCAACGCAATGCCCGGTCCTCGCCTGCGCGACGGGCGGTGAAGCGATAGCCGAGGGGCTTGAGATGATCCGCCGCGGCGACGCAGACGTGGTGATAGCCGGGGCTGCGGAGGCTCCGATCACCCCGCTCTCGATGGCCGGGTTCTGCGCGATTCGGGCTGTCAGCCGCCGCAACGACGACCCGCAGGCCGCGAGCCGCCCGTTCGATGCGGGCCGCGATGGTTTCGTGATCAGCGAGGGCGCGGGCGCGGTTATCCTGGAGAGCGAAGAACATGCCCGCAGGCGCGGTGCGGAACCGATAGCCGCCGTCTCCGGGTACGCTCGGACTACCGACGCCTACCACATCACCTCCCCGGACATCGAAGGAACGGGCGTGGAACGCGCTATAAAACTCGCCCTCGAAGACTCCGGTCTCGCCGCCGAGGACATCGGCTACGTGAACGCTCACGCGACTTCTACGGGGGCCGGGGACGGGCCGGAGACCCATGCCATAAAGCGCATCGTCCCGCAGGCGCTCGTCAGCGGCACGAAGTCCATGACGGGGCATTCGTTCGGGGCGGTAGGGGCGATGGAAGGCATCCTCTGCGCACTCGCGATCCAGGAAAAAGTCGTGCCGCCGACTATAAACCTCGAGACCCTTGCGGACGACTGCGCGGAGCTCAACTACGTGAAGGACAAGTCGCAGGAGGCCCCGAACCTGAAGGCCGCTCTGTCGAACTCGATGGGCTTCGGGGGCCACAATGTCGTAGTTGCGTTCGAGGCTGTATAGTAGTAACAGTAATGACGATCAGGGACCTCATAGAGACTTTACCGGAGCCTCTTAGGCAGCGGGCGTTGACGCATCCGAGCGTCGCCGACTCGTACGGCTCAAGCGGTCGGCTGGAGTTTCTCTGGGACGCTATTCTGAACACCCGCGTGGCGGAGCTTGTCTTTCACGGCTACCCGGAGCTTCTGGAGGGCGACCTGACGCGCATCCGGGCGCACCTGGTCAGAAAGACCTTCCTGGCGAGCGTCGGGAAGCGCGAGGGGATAGAGGAGATCATCTCGAGCTCCGTCATCAATGACTCGGTCGTGGCGGACACGGTCGAGGCGATAATCGGGGCGGCCTACCTGATAGACCGCGAACTGGTCGTGGAGACGATTGATCTCCTCTTCGACCCGAAGGAGATAGACACGGACGAGCTCCGCGACTGGAAGACGCTCCTTCAGGAGACTCTTCAGGCCGACGGTCTGAGGCCGAGCTACCGGGTCATCTCCAAGCAAGGCCCGGCTCACGCCCCGAGCTTCGTCTCCGGCGTTACGATAGATGGCTCCGAAGTCGCCTCCGGCAAAGGGCAGTCCATCAAGGAGAGCGAGCAGTCCGCCGCACGCTCGGCCCTCGAAATACTCGGTGTGCGGCCCGTCTCCCACCCGGAGGTCGAAGCACCCGTCGGGGCCTAGTAGCAACTCATTTGCTGGCCTTTTCTATCTTCTCCCGTGTTCTTCCGGGGTAAGTCGCGTAGAATCCCCGGCAGCATGTTATCCGCCGTTTACATCAAGGGATTCAAGACTTTCGCCCGGCCCGTCAGGATGCCGCTCGAAGGTGGTGTCACGGCGGTGGTCGGGCCAAACGGGTCTGGGAAGAGCAACATGACGGATGCGGTTCTGTTCGCGCTCGGGGAGCAGAGTCCGGGGCTGCTCAGGGCCGGGACGATGGGGGATCTTATCTTCTCCGGCTCCGAGTCGCTGGCCAAGACCAACGTCGCCGAGGTCACGCTCGTCTTCGACAACACGAAGAAGAACATCTCACTCCCTTACGAAGAGGTCTCCCTGACGAGGCGAATTTCACGCGAGGGCGGGACGGAATATCGCATCAACGGCTCGCGGGCGCGGCTCTCGGATGTGCGCTCGGTGGCGGGTGAGGCAGGGCTTGGCAGGCACAGTATTCTCAGGCAGGGGGCCGTGGACGCTATAGTCGCGGGCGGGGCCGAGGCTTGCAGGCTCGCGGTCGAGGAGACGGCGGGGCTCGGGGTCTACCGGCGGCGGAGACTGTCTGCGGGTCGCAGGCTAGCGAAGGCGAACGAGCAGCTGGATCAGAGCCGAAACATCGAGACCGAGCTTGCCGGGCAGCTCGCGAAGATCGAGCGCGAAGCCAGAGCCGCTCGTGAGTATCGTGAGATCGAAGCCCGGTACAGACGATTCTCGCTCGCTCACCTCCACAGCGTTGCGACTCGCGGAACCTCCGCCCTCGAAGAGAGGATTCGATCCGAGCGGGACCGGGCCGGACGGCTCGAAGTAGAAGCCGGGGAGTCGAGTCGCGACGAGGCCGAGATAGGACAAAGCCTTCGCAACGCCGAGGGGGAGATGCTTCGCATCGAGAAACTTTTCGAAGGCCTGGAGGATGCTTCGGAGGCCGTGAGGCGTGGTTCTCTGGCGGCGAGCCGGAACGTACTGCAGGCGGAATCCCGTACGGGTAATGAGGAGCAACGAGTGCGAATCGTAGCGCGTCTCGAGGCCGAGGGCGAGCGCGTCCGGCGGGAACTGAAGGTGCTCCGCACCCGGCACGAGGAAGCCTCGCGGGAGCACACGGAGAAAGAGGCTCGACGTTCGGAGGCAGAACGCACCGCCAGCCAGGCCTGGGAGAAGGCATCAGCCGCCGAGAGGCGCCACGATTCGGCCTCCAGGGAGTTCGACCGCGCGAGCGCGAAGCTCGCGGCTCTGAAAGGTGTACCGGGGCTAACGCTGATGGAAGAGGAAGATTTGACGAGGCTTGCAAAGGACGTGGGGTCGGTCGCGGAACTCGGTGTTTTTGGCGAAGACGGGATGCTTGAATTGCGGGAGGCTCTCTTGGAACGTGGGCGGAAGGTGGCGACGCTCAGAGCGGAGGCCAATCGTGGAAGGGGTGTGCTTCAGGCCGCAGGCGGGCGGTTCGAGGCGCGTAAGAAGCGGCTGGAAGGTTCGCGGGAGAAGACCGAGGGACCGAGGCTGTTCGAGATCGTTCGCTCCCGTCCGGGCTACGAATCGGCGGTGGAGGCCGCGTTCTCGGAGTACGGCGAGGGGATGCTCGCGGCGGGGGTAGAGGAGGGCGTGCGGATGGTCTCTAACTCCGAGCGGGTCGCCGTGCGGCTCGACGCAAGCGGTGTGGAGGATCACCCCTTCGACGGAAAACCGCTTCTGGAGTGCGTCGAGATCCTCGACGACCGCTTCGCCGGGGCCGTGCGGCGGCTCCTCGGTGGGACGTATCTGGTAGAGGACGCCGACGCAGCCCGCCTCGCCAACGGACACGTCGCTGTCACTAAGTCCGGCCTGAGGCTGACCCGCACGAGCGTCAGCCTCGTCAGAGCCGGACGCTACACCGTCGAGGCGCGACTCGCCGCCACTCGCAGGCTTATCGAAGACCTCGAAGACGGCCCGACCACGGTACTCGGCGAGACCGAGCGAGAGGTCGAAGCCGCCGCCGCCAGACTCGCCCGCTCTGAAGATACGCTTCAACGGCTGCGCTCGCTAACGAACCGGTCCTCGCAGGCGAAGGATGCCCTCGCCCGTGAGGCCGCCCGGCTGCTGCGTCAGCAGGAGAAAGCGAAGGGACAGGCCGGGGAGCGAGCGTCGTCGGAGGCGCGGCTGAGAGAAGAAGTAGCGCGCCTCCGGGACGAGATGGAAGAAGCGTCCGGGGAGCTCGAAGAGGCCAAGCGAGAGAGGTCGGCCTCGGCTTCGGAGCGGGACGCTGTGCGGGTGAGAGCGGACGAATCGGCGAGGATTTTGCGGAAGATCCGCCGCGCCGTCTCCGAAGGGGCGAGGCGGGTAGATGGAATCTCATCGAGTCTGGAGCGCATCGAGGCCACCGAGTCGCCCGAGATCGGCGACCCCGGCTCGCTCGCTGCGAGGGTCGTGGCCGTCGCCGAGATCCTGACGACCGGGATCTCGGCCCGCAGAGGGCGGACGAGGCTCGTGCGCGCCGAAGGCACGGAGAATTACCGTGCGCTCTCGACCCAACAGAACGAACTCGCTCGCAAGACCGCCGAGATGAAGGCCGAGATCAAGGCCTCGAAGGAGCGCGTCTCCGGCCTCGAAACATCCCTCGAAAATGCGAGGAACTCCGTCGCCGAGGCCGAGGCCGAAGTACGGGAGGAATGGGCCGCGACGCTCGAAGACGCCAGGCGCGAAGCGGACTCCCTGACCGAAATGCCTGAGGAGATCGAAGCCCAGAGGAACCGGCTCGCCCGCAGGCTCAAACGCTTCGGGGACGTGAACCTGCTCGCCCTCTCGCAGGAGGAGGAGATTCGGGAGCGGCACGACACCATCCGCGACCAGCGCACCGACGCCGAAGAGGCTGCCGAAGAAATAAATCGCATAATCCTCGAGGTGGACAGGGAGATAGAGAACCGTTTCACCGTGACCTTCGAGCGTGTGAAGGCGACCTTTTCGGAGATGGTTCCGAGGATGCTCTCCGGCGGGGGCGGGAGCCTGGATCTCACCGACGAGGGCGTCGAGGTCGGGGTGCGTCTCGGTCGGAAGGGCTGGAGATCCCTGAAAGTTCTCTCGGGTGGTGAGCGGTCGCTGCTCGCGCTCTCGTTCCTGTTCAGCATCCTGCTCAGCCGGGGCGACGGGGCGAGTACGTTCTGTATCCTCGACGAGGCGGAGGCCGCGCTCGACGACGTCAATCTGGCGCGATTTATCGCTGTGGTAGACTCTCAGCGTGCGAAAGGACAGTTCATTCTCGTCACACATCAGAAGCGCACGATGGCCGCAGCGGACATCCTCTATGGGATAGTCCAAGACGCATCCGGGGCCACATCCGTAGTATCCAAACGCATTCAGGGAGACTGATCTCAAGCTATGGGACGCTCATGGCGTAACTTCTTCAGGAAAAAAAAGGACTCGCCGGAACCGCAGCCCGAGATCGCTGCGAAACCCGACGAAGAGACCACCACGGAACCCGCCGAACCCGAGCGAGACGGTGCGAACACGAACGCACCCGTCACGCCCGTCGCTACCGAGACCCTCGAAGAGACCGTTCCCTCGCCAGAACCCGAACCCGAACAGGCCGAGTCGCACGAGGTTTCCAGGGTTTTCTCGGAAGAAGAGATAGAGTCCGAGCCGCGAGAACCGGAAGAGGTTGTCGAAGAGCAGGAAGAATCCAGCGGCGGGTGGTTCAGCCGACTCCGAACGGGGTTGCAGCGCAGTCGAGAGTCGGTCGTCGGGCAGTTGAACGCCGCGGTCGCGGAGTTTCGGGACGCTGATGACGAGGAGTTCTGGGAACGGGTCGAGGAAGTCCTCATCGCCTCGGACGTAGGCATTCCGACGACGGCGAAACTCGTGGCGCAGCTGGAGCAGGAGGCGTTGCAGCGGAACATCACGAGCGGCAAGGAGCTTCGGGAGCTACTCATAGAGAAAGCGACCGTGATGCTTGAAGGTCCGGTCGAGCTCGACATCTCGCACCGCCCGACGGTGCTGTTGATGATCGGGGTGAACGGCACGGGGAAGACGACCACCATCGGCAAGCTCGCTCGTTTTCTCCCGGTGGACAACATAATGTTCGCAGCGGGGGATACGTTCCGGGCGGCGGCCATCGAACAGATCCAGACCTGGGGCGAGAGGACGGGAACCCCGGTCATAGCGAGGCAGCGGGGCGCGGACTCGGCGGCGGTGGCGCACGAGGCGGTCGAGGCGGCGCAGCAGGCCGGAACGGACGTGCTGCTCATAGATACGGCGGGAAGGTTGCACACAAAGACCAATTTGATGGCTGAGCTTGACAAGGTGAAGCGTGTGATCGGCAGACAGTTGCCGGACGCGCCGCACGAGGTCTTGCTCTCGATAGACGCGACGACGGGCCAGAACGGTCTGCGTCAGGCCAAGATGTTCAACGAGACGGCGGGCGTTACGGGGGTCGTACTCACGAAGCTCGACGGGACGGCGAAGGGTGGAATTGCGCTGGCGATAGCGAATGAGGTCGGGGTGCCCATCAAGCTCATCTCCGTTGGTGAGAAAGTGGAAGACCTGCACCCGTTCGACGCCAGGGAGTTCGCGGAAGCATTGTTTGGAGACCTGTAGATATGGCTATGTTCGAGACTTTAGGTGACCGGCTCAACAAAGCTCTGGACGGCGTTCGGAGCAGCGGGAACCTCACCGAGGATCAGGTAAAAAAAGTAACGAAGGAGATCCGCCTGGCTCTGCTGGAGGCGGACGTTAACTTCAAGGTCGTCAAGGAGTTCGTGGCGAACGTCCGCGAACGAGCGACGGGGGCGGAGGTCTCCAGAGCACTCTCACCGGGGCAGCAGGTCGTCAAGATCGTCAACGAGGAACTCGCGAACCTTATGGGCGGGACGGCTCATAAACTGTCCTACTCAAGGAGCGGCCCGACGGTCGTGATGCTCGCGGGGCTGAACGGACACGGCAAGACGACCGCCGCCGGGAAGCTCGCGCTTTTCACTCGCAAGCAGGGCAAAAACCCGTACATGGTGGCCTGTGACACCTACCGTCCGGCGGCCATCGAGCAGCTCAAGCAGATCGGCAAGGAACTCTCCGTTCCCGTCTACGATGAGGGAACTGAAGAGAAGCCGGAGGATATAGCGACGCGCGGCATCAAGGCCGCCCGGGACTCGGGCTACGACTTCATCATCGTTGATACGGCGGGGCGTCAGGTCGTGGACCTCGACATGATGGAGGAGATAAAGCGCGTAAGAACCGCGTCGAAGCCGCACTCCGTCATGCTCGTTCTGGACGTCGTAACGGGACAGAACGCCGTTGACGTTGCCGAGGCGTTCCGCGAGTACGCCGACTATGACGGGATCATCCTCACCAAGCTCGACGGCGACGCCCGAGGTGGCGCGGCTTTGTCGGTCGTCAAGGTGACGGAGCGACCGATACGGTTCGCCTCCGAGGGTGAGAAGATGAGCGAGTTCGACTACTTCTACCCCGACAGGATGGCTGGGCGGATACTCGGGATGGGCGACGTCCTGACGCTCATCGAGAAGGCCGAGGAGCAGTTGGACCGGGACGCTGCCGAGGCGCAGGGCAAGAAGCTCATGAGCGGTCAGTTGACGTTCGAGGACTTCCTGCAGCAGATGCAGATGATCAAGAAAATGGGTCCTCTTTCGGGTTTGATCGGCATGATCCCCGGCCTCGGCAACCAGCTCAAGGACGTTGACATAGACGACCGGATGATGGGTCGGGTCGAGGCGATCATCACCTCCATGACGAAGCGTGAACGCCAGACTCCGAAGCTACTCCAGAATCCCAGCCGGGCCAAGCGCATCGCTCGCGGCTCCGGCTCGACGCAGCAGGACGTGCAGAAGCTCGTCAAGCAGTTCAGCGAGATGCAAAAGATGATGAAGAAGATGGGTGGCGGCAAGGGTGGTATGCCGAAGGGAATGCCCAAAGGCATGCCGAAGATACCCAAAGTCCCGTTCAAGCGGTAGACTATCCCGCTGATAAACCAAGAAATTTCGCAGGAAACGCCCGTAAGAACGGCAGAGAAGGAGAGAGAATGGCAGTAAAGATCAGGCTCGCAAGGCACGGCTCGAAGGCCAGCCCGTTCTACCGCATCGTGGTGGCGGACGCTCGCAGCCCGCGTGACGGACGGTTCATTGACAGGCTCGGCACGTACGACCCGCGTCAGCATCCCTCCGAGATCAAGGTAGATGTCGAGAAGGCGAAGGAGTGGCTCGGCAAGGGCGCACAGCCTACCGACCAGACCCGGAAGCTCCTGAAGATTTCCGGCGCGCTCTAGGCTTAGTATCCCCGACTCAATGGACCAGCTAGAGAACCTCGTGCGCCTTCTAACCCGTTCGCTCGTCGACGAACCCGATGCCGTCGAGGTGACGGGCCGTGAGGACGGCTCGCGGGTGGACATCGAGGTGCGCGTCGCGGAGGGCGACATGGGCCGCATAATCGGCAAGCAGGGCCGCACCGTAAAGGCGATCCGCACCGTCACGAAGGCGGCTTCCGTGCGACTCGGCAAGCGCGTCAACGTGGAGGTCGTAGACCGGCAAGCGTAAGTTGCCGCAGAGACTTCCCGACCCGGTCGTGATCGGGGTGATAGCCGCCCCGCATGGCGTGCGCGGAACGCTGCGCGTCAAGCCCGTCGGGAATGGTCGCCACCTCAGAGAAGGCGTCGCCCCCGTCCTGAACGGCTCGCGGCACAGGATAATCACCTCCCGCCCGACTCCGAAGGGCTTCCTCATAGACTTCGACGAGTTCACCGACCGAAGCGAGGTCGAAGCTCTGCGCGGCGTCGAACTCACGCTGGACCGCTCCGAACTCGATGAGGCCGACGAGGGCGAAGTTTACGTCTCCGACCTCGTCGGGCTCGAAGTCTTCGGCGGCTCGGGCGAGAAGCTCGGTACCGTAGCCGAGACCTTCCCGACCGCAGCGCATGAAATACTCATCATCCGGGACGCGGACGCGCCGGAACTCTATCTCCCTTTCACCCTAGAACACGTCCCCGACGTAGACCTCGTCGCCGGGCGCATCACCGCGCAGCCCCCCGAGCCAGACGAAGGATAGCCGTTGCGCAGCATAGATGTCTTCTGCGTATTCCCGGACGCCGTGGACGCGATGATGGGCGTCGGGGTTGTCGGAAAGGCTATAGAAACGGGGTTGGTGGGCTACCGGAGCTTTACGTTCCGGGACTTCGTGGCGGCTGGCAAGCGTATAGACGACTCACCTTACGGCGGCGGGGCGGGGATGGTTATTCGGGCGGACGTGGTGGCGCGAGCCTTCGAGGAGGTCTACGGCATCCCGGCGCGAGAAGTCCGAGATGGGCGGCGGGTCGTTATCACGGAGCCGGGCGGCAGGGTGCTCGATCAGGGCTACGCTGAGGAAATCGCGGAAGGCCGCGACCTGACGATCATCTGTGGTCGGTACGGCGGGATAGATGGTCGGGTGCGGGATCATCTGTGTACGGAGGCTGTTTCATTGGGGGAAGTCGTTCTCTCGGGGGGTGAGATCGCGGCGATGGCTCTTGCGGATGCTGCGGTTCGGCAACTGGAAGGCGTGCTCGGCAACTCGGAGAGCCTCGTCGGAGAGTCGTTCTCGGAGAAAGGGATCATCGGTCCTCCGGTATATACCCGGCCCGCCATGTGGGATGGAGAGGGTGTGCCGGGCGTGTTATTATCCGGCGATCACGCAAAGGTGAAAGACTGGCGTTCTCGCCATTCATACCCTGGCGACTGAACAGAGAGAGCAGGCATCAGGGTGACCGCCGGGTCGCCCGACAAGTGTGCTTGAAGGTACGAAGCGCGAAGGCGTAAGACACACCGCGAGAGACGAAAATCCCCCACGAGAGGAGAAACCACATGATAACGAGTGAGACATTGCAGAAGCGCGACGTGAACTTCAAGCCGGGCGACACGGTGCGCGTACAGTACCGGGTGACGGAGGGGAACCGCGAGCGTTTGCAGGCCTTCGAGGGGCTTTGTATCGCCCGAAAAGGCGCGGGTATAACAGAGACCTTCATGGTCAGGAAGAACTCCTTCGGGGTGGACGTCGAGAGGATCTTCCCGCTCCACTCGCCAAAGATAGCGGAGGTTCAGGTCATTACCCGGGGCGCGGTGCGTCGGGCGACGCCCTATTACATCCACGACAAGGTCGGCAAGGCCGCCCGCGTCAAGC
>JBPCNU010000183.1:0-2655 GCA_051000975.1 Rubrobacter sp. | reverse complement strand
ACGGTATCATGCCGCCCGCCGGGTCGCCCGCTCCGTCTTCGTCGGCAGCGCGCCGTCTGTGGCGGGGATGCGGGTGCGCGGTGTGGAGGAAGTACGCATCCGGCTCGGCTGCGTTCAGCCTGGCGAGCCTTCGGCGGTCTTCGGGGACGCCCTCGGGCGTCTCTCGGACGGGGCGGCGTATCTATACTCGGACGGGACGCGGCACTGGTACGACACGCGGCCAAACGTCAACCGGGAGGCGGCGGACCGCGCCCAGCAGCAAAAGCGCGAAGACGTGCTGGATGAGATCACCGCCCGACTTCGACGCGCCGCCCGTGGAAGCGGGGACTTTGCTCGCGTCCACATAGCTCCAACTAGCAGTTCGGATGTCGCCGACGACCCAGACGCCAGGCTGGTCGTGCTTGGTCCGGATCATACCTACCGACCGGGCGACCCGGAGAACGCCGCCGGAAAGACCGTTCGTGCGTACCTCGAACGTCGCGGCACAAGCCCGCGCCTCTACCGAAATGCCCTCGTCTTCCTCGCCCCCGACCGGGGAAAGACGGAGTCGCTGGAAGACACGACTCGCCGCTACCTCGCCTGGAAGTCCATCGTCTCGGAGGAGGAACAACTAAACCTCGACGCCCATGGACGGCGGCAGGCGAAAGACAACTCCGAGAAGTCCGACGGCGCGGTGGACCTACAACTGGAAGAGGCCTATCAGTGGGTCATTCACCCCGGCGAGGAGCCGGGCGTAAACAGCAAGATGACCCTGGAGTGGAGCGCGACGAAGACCGGGACGGGCGGCTCGCTCGTGGAGCGGGCGTCGCGCCGGGTGAGGGAAGATGGGGTGCTCGTCACGAAGTGGTCGCCCATGATGCTGAAAAAAGAACTCGACGCCTACCTCTGGAGCGGGGTGCGAGAGGGGGATCACACCTCCCTCAAGCAGGTGCGCGAGGACCTCGCCCGCTACCTCTACCTACCACGCATCCGGGACGCGAAGGTACTCGAAGAGACCGTCCGGGACGGCGTTGCCTCCGGCGACTTCTTCGGCTACGCGCAGGCCGTTACCGTTTCAGGACGTTATGAGGGACTCAGGCTCGGAGAGCCGGGCGTGGTCGTCTACCTAGATGAAGGAAGCGTCCTTGTAAAACCGGATATTGCTAGAGAGCAGATAGAGGCCGAGGTGGAGCGACAGAACCCCCCGATCTACACACCGCAACCCGGCCCGGAGAGCGAAGTTGGGGAAGGCGAGGATGATGAGCACGGTGGCGCGTCTGGAAATAGCAACGGAAACGCCCTCTCAGCCACGACACCGGCTCGTTCGCAGCCCGTTACGGGTTTTCATGGAGAGGTCGAGATAGACCCTGCGCGGCTCGGTGGGAGCGCGGGGGCCATAAGCCAAGAGGTCGTGCAGCGGCTCACTTCTATCCTCGGCTCCGACGTAAGGATAAAGCTGACCATCGAGGCCGACGTGCCGGAAGGAATTCCCGAAAGTGTTAGTCGTGATGTGTCGGAGAATTGCAACACTCTTAAGTTCTCCGAAGCAGATTTCTCCGGCAGCGCACGGTAAAAAATAATCAGCCGCCTATCCATAAAGTGTGAACTTCAGCCCCGCCCGCCCGCTATTTTCTCCGCCTCCGGCAGCGATTTCAATCGGAGCATGGCGATGAGGCCGAGGACGGGGCCGGGGACTAGAAAGGCGAAGGCCCACTGCCAGCCGACTGCGGTCTCTAAAACCGGGATGAGCCATATAGTCGCCACCGTCAGGGTGAAGCCGAGGGCGAGTTGGAGGGTGAGGACGGTTCCGACGTAGCTTTGATCCGCTAGCTCGGTGCACATCGTCGAGAACTGGGCCGAATCCGCGACGACGGTGAACCCCCATACGAGGCCGACGATCAGTATGACCCACGCCGGGCCTCCGAAGAGCAGCCCGATGAGCAGAGCGCAGAACCCCGAGACGGCCATCATCAGGGCGGTAGTTCGCGTCCGGCCCCAGCGGTCGCCCATGACCCCGCCGACCCAGCACCCGAGCCCGCCTATGCTTATAACGGCGAAGGTCGCGTACGCCGCCGCCGAGCCGGATGGTGCGCCGATCCGCGCCAGCGCGTCGGAGAAGAAGACAAGGAACCACGCCCACATCGCATAGAGTTCCCACATATGTCCGAAGTATCCAAACGAGGCCAGACGGACGCCCCGGTTCATAAACAGGGCCCCGGCCTGACGCGGATCGAAGACGGCCTTCGGAAACGGATTCGGCCCGTCCTTCACGATGAAACCGCCGATGAATCCCCCGATCAACGTCAGGAAGCTGGTGGCGAAGATCACCACTCGCCAGTCCAGACCACCGAGGCCGTTGACGAGATGGGGCACCGCAGAGCCGACCGTCAACGCCCCGACAAGAACGCCGAGTGCGACCCCGCGCCCCGTCGTGAACCACGTGGACATCAGCTTGAGCGCGGGCGGGTACACTCCGGCGAGGAAGAACCCGGTCGCGAACCGAAGTGGAATTCCCGCCGCCGCACCGTTCACGAAGCCGAAGAGGCCGTTCGCGAGGGCCGCACCCACCGCGCCTCCGAAGATAACGTACCTCGGGAAGAGAACGTCCGCGAGGTTGAAGAGGCTCGATACGACCGCTCCGACGACGAAGCCTAGCTGCACGGCGATGGTCAGCCA
>JBPCNU010000182.1:0-8107 GCA_051000975.1 Rubrobacter sp. | reverse complement strand
GGTTGTGAGGATCTTCTTGCCTTTTTCTTTTCCTTCGCCCTGGGTTGCCGGTTTTTGAGGACGGTCGGACGAGACGTTCGTACTTCCCTGATTCTCTCTGGCCGTCGAGTCGGCGGGTTGAGTGGTGGAGACCGTAGGCCGGTCTTCGCCAGCTTCCGGCTCCGGGTCGTACTCGGGTTCGGAGAGTTCCACTTCTGCGTCCGGCTGGGACACAGACTCGACTTCCGCTTCCGGCACGGTCTCCGGGGAAGAGAGCCTTTCGCTCCCGACCTGCGGTGCGGCATCCAGTTCTACATCCCCGGCTTCCGGAGCTTCTGAAAGAGATTCGCTCTCTACCGTGTCCGGAGCCGGGAGCCTTTCGTTTCCGACCTGCGGCGCGGCATCCAACTCCACTTCTTCGACCTCGGGTGCATCTGAGAGGGATTTGCTCTCTACCGTGTCCGGCGAAGAGAGTCCTTCGCTCGGTACTTCCGGGGTGTTCTCAAGGCTGGCGTACCCGGTCTCCGGGGCGGCGTCTAGGTTCTCGTGAGACACCGTCTCCGGCGACGGGAGATTTTCGTTCTCTACCTTCGGCGTTGGCGGAAGATTGAGCCTGTTCTCCTCCATACGTACTTTCCTCCCTGACAGTTTCCTGCGGGGAGCCGACCGCTTCGGGTCACGAAAAGCTCCGCCGTCGTATGAAGGCTTCGTACCCTTTGGGGAGATCCGGCTAAACAGCTTCCCTCACCGAACTAGCCCGAACCGGTCGCCGCCTCCACCACTTTATCCGGCCTCTCGCGCTGCACGAAATGCCCGACGCCTGGCAGCACCTCCCGCCGGTAGCCGCCCGTAAAGAACGCCTCCTTTCCCTCCGAGAGTTCAGGGAGCGTCGCGCCGTCGTCAGCGCCCATGAGGACGACCGTTGGAACGGTTATCCGCGGCGGACCGGATAGCTCTGCTTCGAGCGCGTCGTACGCCGGGTCCGACGGCGCGTTGCCCCAGCGGTGGCGATACGAATGTACAGCGACCTCCACAAAGTCCGGGTTGTCGAAGGAGCGGGCGGTTGCGTCGAACTCCCTGTCAGTGAAGCTCCAGCCCGGCGACCAGAGCCGCCAGAGGTAGCGGCAGAAGGCGCGGCGGTCTTCTTCTAGCTCCCTGGATCCCTGTTCGGTGTTCAAAAACCACTGATACCAGTATTGTCGGACTTGATCTAGTGCAAGCCGCTGGTTCGGGTCGTTGGTTCCGTAGCCGACGGCGAGCGCGACGAGGGACGAAATTCTCTCCGGCATCAGGGCCGCCGCGATGTACGCCGCCCGTGCGCCCCAGTCGTGGCCAACAAGGACGATGTCGCGTAGGTCCAGAGCCTCGATGAAATCCATCAGGTCCTGCCCGAGGGCGGCTATCTGGCCGCTTCGCACCGCCTCGCCGTCCAGAAAACGCGTCTTGCCGTAGCCCCGGACGAACGGCGCGAGGGTGCGGTAGCCCTCCGCTACGAGCCCCTCAGAAACTTCGTCCCAGGTCCTCGCGTCGTCGGGGAAGCCGTGTACGAGGACGACGGTCGGGGCTGTCGGCTGGCCGGCTTCCAGGTACGCTATCTCCAGTTTGCCGGTTCGGACTCTTTTCATCTGCGAGGCCAAGCTACTTGACCTTTCTCTCTTCGGAACCCCACACTTCGGCGTTCTTGATGGAGGGGATCTTCGAGGCGTCGAAGGTCGGGTCGAGGCCCCTCTTTCGCTGGGACTGGTAATCCTTCAGCACTTTTATCGCGATGGGGGCGAGGAGGGTTATGGCGATGAGGTTGACGAGGGCCATGGAGCCCATGAACAGGTCGGCGAGCAGCCAGACGAGCTCCAGCGCGGCGACCGAACCGAAGAGGACGAGGGCGAGGACGGCGATGCGGTAGTAGAGGATGGCGCGGGGGTTGCTGGTCATGAACTCGATGTTCGTCTGGCCGTAGTAGTAGTTGGCGATGATGGACGAGAAGGCGAACGTGAAGACCGCGAATGCGATAAACGCCGAGGCCCAGCCCCCGATCTGAGCCGAGAGAGCCTGCTGCGTGAGGGCGATGCCGTTGGCCTCGCCAGACTCGTAGATGCCGCTGAACAGGATGATGAACGCGGTCGCCGAGCAGATGACGAGCGTGTCCACGAAGACGCCGAGCGACTGGACGAGCCCCTGCTTGACGGGATGCGAGACGGTGGCGGTAGCTGCGGCGTTCGGTGCGCTGCCCATCCCGGCCTCGTTGGAGAACAGGCCGCGCTGCACACCGATGAGGAGGGCGGCCCCGAAGCCGCCTCCGAGCGCGGGCCGCAGGCCGAAGGCATCAGAGACTATGAGGAAGAGGACGTTCGGGATCTGGGTGAAGTTCGTAGCGATGATGAAGAGCGCCATCAGGACGTAGGGGATCGCGAGGAGCGGGACGATGATCTGGGCGACCTGCGAGATGCGTTTGATCCCGCCGAAGATGATAGCGGCGGTTATCGCGGTGATGAGCAGCCCGAAGAAGAGGCGGTTGATCCCGTACGCCTCGTTGAATGCTAGCGAGATGGTGTTCGCCTGCACCGACGAGAAGACCAGCCCGAAGGTGAAGGTGATGAGGATGGCGAACAGCACGCCCATCCACCGCTGGCCGAGGGCCCGCTCCATGTAGTACGCCGGGCTGCCCCGGAAGGTGGCACCGTCGCGGACCTTGTAGACCTGTGCGAGCGTGCTCTCCACGAACGCCGAGGCCGCCCCTACGAGCGCGATCACCCACATCCAGAAGATAGCTCCCGGCCCGCCGATCCCGATAGCAAGCGCAACGCCCGCGAGGTTCCCCGTCCCGACCCTCGCCGCCGTCCCGACGCAGAAAGCCCCGAACGACGAGACCCCGCCGTTCGCGCCGCCCGAGTCGCGCACGAGCAGCCGCACCATCTCGCGGAACATCCTGAACTGCACGAAGCCCGTGCGAACCGTGAAATAGATGCCGAGGCCGATCAGGAGCGCGACCAGCAGGTACGTCCAGATTACGTCGCTCACCGAACCGATGAAACCCTCGATCAAAACGTTCTCCTCTCACCCGGTGCGATGATCTACATGTCCGATCTACATAGCGTCATGGCGGGCATGTTACACGCCGAAGATGCCGCAAAGCAAACCCCGGCGTCGAGCATGGAAAAGCCCCGGCTCCACGCGAGAAATCGGGGCAATAGCGGACCAATAGCGGACGGTCGTGCGTCTAGCCGAAGAAGCTCTTGAGCATTGCGTAGGACTCTTCGGGGACGGTCTTTGTCTCGTCGGTGGCTTCGGCGAGGGAGACGGTTACTATCTCGTCGCCGCGCAGCGCGACCATCGTTCCCCACTCGGCGTTCGCTACGGCCTCGGCGGCGCGGTAGCCGTAGCGGGTCGAGAGGATGCGGTCGTTGGCGGTCGGGGTTCCGCCGCGCTGGAGGTGTCCAAGGACGACGTGGCGGGTGTCTATCCCGGTGCGTTCTTTCAGCTCTGCCGCGAGACCTTCCGCAACGCCGCCGAGCCGGACGTGGCCGAACTCGTCCTTCTCTGTGTTCTGGGTGACGAAGTCGGATGAGAACGTAACGCCCTCCGAGACAGCGACGAGGCCCCACTTGTCGCCTCTGGCAGCACGCTTTTTGAAGATCTCGCTTATCTCATCGAGGTCCGGTTCGACCTCCGGTATAAGGGTAACGTTCGCGGAGGAAGCGAGGCCTGAGGCGTAGGTGATCCAACCCGCATGCCGGCCCATGATCTCAACGACCAGTATCCGCTCGTGGCTCTTGGCCGTCGTCCTGAGTTTGTCTATCGCGTCGGTGGCTATCGAGACGGCGGTGTCGTAGCCGAAGGTGGTGTCGGTGGCGGAGAGGTCGTTGTCTATGGTCTTCGGGCAGCCGATGATCTGCACCCCGAAGTCGTCGTGGAGCCTTCTTGCCACCCCGAGCGTATCGTCCCCGCCGATAGCGACGAGGGCGTCTATCCCGAACTCCTCCAGTTGCTTTACGACCTTCTCCGGGTCGCCCTCGTTCTTGTAGGGATTCGTGCGCGAGGAGCCGAGGATCGTCCCCCCTTCGTCCAGGATGTAGCGTACGTCCTCCACCCCGAGCGGCAGGAGCGAGTCTTCCTCCGGGGCGAGCAGCCCCTTCCAGCCGCGCTTGAGGCCGACTACCTCGTAGCCGTACTCGGAGATAGAGCGCATCGTTACTGCCCGGATCACACCATTGAGCCCCGGTGCGTCGCCGCCGCCGGTGAGCATTCCTATCTTCATATCCTCGTCCCTTCAATTATCCGCCAGCACCTTTCGGTCAGTCTAGCAAAAGAGGAATGCCGAACTTACCGTACAATCACTACACGGTGCAGCCGCGTCCCATCCAGCCCACCCGCGGCTCCCTGCCTTTTTCTACGATCACGGGAACCGTTCGCTTGCCGCCGGTGATGGCAAGCATCCGCTCGTAGGCCTCGCGGTCCTTCTCCACGTCGTACTCGATGAACTCTACCCCGCGCCACTCGAGGTCTTCTCTGGCGGCCTCGCTGTACTGACACCCCTCCGTCGTGTAAAGCTCTGTTGCCGGTTCCATAGGTTCTCCTTGTTTTTTGTTGTTTCCCTCCGAACCATTCTAGCCTCGCTTGCTGCGACCACCCGACGGCTGACGCCCCGTGGTCGGGGCAGCCGACATAAACAAAAGTATTCTCACGACGAGGCGCACGGTGCTTCGTCGCACGGTGCTTCGTGTATCACTTGTGTTCGTCAGTAGCGGGCTGCTTCGAGGTAGAGTACGACTCGCATCAATCCTCCTTCTGGTCCAGGAGCCTCTTTTTGAGCCGGGTGGAGATCATAGAGACGAGCACAAAGAACACCGCTGCTATTCCCAGGTATACGAAGGCTCTCGTTATGCCTCCGCTCGTCAGGGAGCCGCCCGCGAAAGCGTAGATTGCTACCCCCGGCATCATGCAGATGGCGGAGACCATTACATAGGTGCCCAGCTTGATCCTGGTGACTCCGTAGGCGTAGTTCTGGAGGTTGAACGGGAAGAGGGGGACCAGGCGGGTGACCACGAGTATCCTCCAGCCCTGCCTCTCGACCTTCTCGTCCAGCTGCCTGAGGCGTTCGCTGCCCTCCGCCCAGGACTCTACCGCGTCGCGAGCTACGTATCTCCCGGAGAGAAAGGCAAGGGTCGCTCCTGCGGTGGCCCCCGTCAGACCCCACACGGTTCCCCAGAAGGGGCCGAAGGCTAAACCCGCGATGAGCGTAAGGGGAGTCCCCGGCAGAAAGGCCAAGGCCGCTGCGGCGTAGACCGCGATGAAGATCAGGGGCGCTGCGGGTCCGAGGCCCTCGATCCAGTCTTCAAGGTTCCCCATCTCACCCGGGTTCAGGTACTCCGCCAGACCCGTAATCCTCGTGATTGTGATGAGAACCCCCAGAAGCGTGGCGGCGCCGGCGAGCTTGACCAGCAATCTCTTATTCGCTGGTTTCATGGCTCCCTCCCGGGATCAGTGACCGTTTGTCGAACGAAGGTCGAACTTTTGCGATCCTCACCCGCAGACCCGAACCGCGCCCGGAATTCAGAAATGATAAGATACTTGCGTAGCGAGCGAGGAGGAGGTCGACCATGCAAGAGACAAAACCCGGCAAGACGAAGGCCGCGCTGGAACGCTTGTCTCCGGGTACGGCGTTTTGCGCCGCTCCCGCAGGAGGCGGGACGGCGGTTGGTGGCAGTTCGGTCGAGTCAGGGCCGATGGGTTCGGCGGAACTCTTCGGGAGCATAACGCTGTCAGAGGCTTTACCTCTGACTCTGGCGTTCGTGGCGTTCCTTGCCGTCGGCATGTGGATGTTCCATCGCTGGGGAAATACTCTCGCGCCGCAGGCTCCACTAGAAGACCCCGCCGTGGAAGTCGCCGGGGTACCCGAAGAAGAGCGGGAGCGCGAGCTCATAAACGCCTAGGTTCGGCAGAACGAAGGGGCGGGAGAAAACCATCTCCCGCCCCTTTTTCGTGCGCCCTTTTCAAGTTTCGCTGGGCGCGCTTGCCCTTGCCGTCGCTCTCTGGGTAATGATGTGCACGAGGCCCGCGACGACGATCAGGACAGCCGAAAGCAGCGAGAGATAGGCCGCGAAACCGATGTTCGCGCCGTCTCCGAATGGTGGCTCGATGATGCGGAAGAAGATCCGGTACGCCGAGACGAGCCCCAGAAAGGCTATGAGACCGCCGAAAGCCATCGGGTTCAACGGCGCCTTTCCACGCGACGCATACAACACCAGAGCGACGACCGCCACCGTGAGCCCAAGGACGATACTGCTCGTGTGAGGAGATGGCAGCCACCCGCTCCAGTACGTCTCCCCGCCGGTGTCCGCAGGCGTGATGTAGAAGGTGAAGAAGGTGTACCCGAACATGAACTGACCTATCGCCCCCAGAGCTGCCAGCCCCAGCCAGGGCGTCATCCCGGTCTGGGAGCGTGCGATCCAGGGATTGGCCTGCGTATTTCGGGCCTTGCCGCTGAAGGCGTGAACGAAGCCGCCCACCGCCACCGCCAGGCATCCGATGAAGCCGATCCAGATCCCCGGCAAAAGCTGCGCGTCAACAGCCTGCGACGGCAGACAGTAGAACAGACATCCACTGCCGACGATGTTCGAGTTCGGCGGTACAAACCCATCAAAAGGCGGCACGATCATCCGGTACCCGAGCTGTAAGGTCGCGAGTGAACCTATTATTCCCACGAACAAACCGATGCCACGGCCACTCAGCGGGTTGCGGCCGATGATCGTCAGCACGGCCAGCACGACCGCCACGAGCGCCGAAAGCACGAGGAGGTCCGAGGCGTGCGGGATGCCGAACCATGCATCCCTCGTCTCTCCCTCGAATACGTAAAAGTCAGAGCTTATAGCATAAAGTTGTAATGCCGCCCCTGTCACCGCGAGTCCCAGCCACAGTGTCATCCTTTGCATAGTGTTTCGAATCCTTCGAAGAAATCATCCACGAAGACCCTTCACCTCCCAACATCTATACTCGACAACTCTCCCTAGCCTCCAGTCTACCGGAACCTTCGGGCTCTTTATAGAGGACTCGCGTTTCAGAGGGAGAAAAAGCATAGTGTGAGGGGATCAAAACGTAATTCTACGGGATTTCGTCAACTGCTCACCTTCCAGTAGAGTGGAAGGTCTACAATGTACCAAGTGTTACCGGGGAAGGGGTTCTCTGTATGTCTGAGACGGCTCTGAGGATAGGAGAAGTAGCGAAGTTGGTGGGGTTGCCGGCCAAGACGCTTCGATACTACGAGGAGCTGGGTTTGGTCTCCCCTTCCAGGCAGGAGAACTCCGGATACCGGGTCTTTGGTTGGCGCGAGATGGAGCAGATCGAATTCGTGAAGCAGGCGAAGCTGATGGGTCTTTCGCTGGAGCAGATCCGGACCCTCGTCGAAGCCGCAGAGGATGGCGTGCGGAGTGGCGTTCTTCACCGCCTGGAAGATATGCTCGATGAGAAGCTTTCGGAGACCGAGCGGAAGCTCGTGGAGCTTCGCGCCTTTCGGGAGAGCCTCCTCGAATACCGGGGGCTGGTGGCCGTTGCGGAGGAAGGGAGCCTCTGCCGCTGCTCCGAGCGTGGAGCAACCAACTTTTGCGGGTGCATCAGCGCCGCCACCGAGGGCGTTACACCGCCCATGATACGGATCGTCGAAGAGAACGGGCTTCCGAAGCGGAGCGTCGGGGAGCCCTGTCAGTGCGGGTGCTGCGATTCCACACCGAGCAGAGTCTCGTAATGGATTTCGTAACCAGGGAAAAAGGAGTGAGACTATGAAGATAGCGGTAGCGGGAAAAGGCGGCTCGGGGAAGACTACGATCTCGGCGACCCTGTCGCGGCTTCTGGCGCGCCGGGGGCACCCGGTGATGGCCGTCGACGGAGACCCGAACCCGAACCTCGGGGTCGCACTCGGCATGAGCCGTGAGCAGCGCGAGAGCCTCGTTCGGGTTCCGAAGGACATCATGGAGATGAAGGAAGAGGGCGACACCCGGCGGCTCGTCATGGCCCGTCCGATCGAAGAGGTGACCTCGGAGTACGCGGTGGAGGGGCCGGACGGTGTGAGCCTGATGGTGATGACGGGGGTGGACCACGCCGGGGCCGGGTGACTGTGCGCGGCGCACGCCAGAGT
>JBPCNU010000181.1:0-8923 GCA_051000975.1 Rubrobacter sp. | reverse complement strand
CGAGGTAGACTTCGTTTTTGTACGGTATTAGTCCCATGCTTCTCCCTATCTACTGTCTCTGCTACCGCTTGAGGTAGCCTGTTATCTCACCTAGTACGTCGCGGGTCACATACGTCGCCACCTTCGGGTTCTCCTTCAGGCGGCGGGTCGAGTACTCGTACCACTGCTCGCCGTAAGGGACGTAGACCCGCATCCGGTGTCCGGCTTCGACGAGGATTCTCAACAGCGGCTCATCCACCCCGAGGAGCATCTGAAACTCATAGCCGCTCTTCGGAACACCGAGGTCGTGTACGAGCCGCAGGGCGTGCCAGACGAGGTACTCGTCGTGGGTCGCGACGCCGACGTAGCACCCGGCCCGAAGGAGCTTTTCGAGGAGCCAGATATAGTTCTCGCGCACGATGTCGAAGTTCTTGAAAGCGAGGCGCCGGGGCTCGATGTAGATCCCCTTGCAGAGCCTCACGGAGACGCCTGCTTCGGCGAGCCGCTCCACGTCGTGGACGCTGCGGCGCATGTAAGCCTGGATGACCGCACCAGTGTTGCCGTGGCTCCTGTAGAGGTCGAGAACGGTCTGGATGGTCTTCCGGGTGTAGGGTGAGTCCTCCATATCTATGCGAACGAAGCGGTCGCGCTCCTTCGCGTAGGTCAGGATCTCCTGCACGTTCGCCCGGCAGAAGTCCTCGTCCAGGTCGAGGCCGAAGGCGCTCAGCTTGACGGAGACGCCCGAGTCGAGGTTCTCGGCGGAGATGAGGTCGAGGGCGCGCCTGTATTCGCGGAGCGTCGCGTTCGCCTCGTCCCGGTTCTTTATGCCCTCCCCGAGTACGTCGAGCGTCGCGGCCGAGCCCTCGGCGTTCAGTTCTCGGACGGTCTGGATCGCCCCCTGCACGTCGCGTCCGGCGATGTAGCGGCTGGAGACCTTTCGGACGACGGGCTTCGGGATCACGGGTACGGTCATGGCTATGGCTCTGTCGAGGAGTCCCACGTGGCGCGCCTTCGCTCGCTAGTCCCGGTCTGTCCGGGCGGTGTCGTTGGCTTCCTCTTCTTCTCTGACGGCCTTGAAGTAGTGGCGGATAAAGAGTATGAGCCCCCCCCAGAGCCCGATGGCCCCGATCAGGAGCATCACGATAGCCCCGAAGTTCACGGTGTCTCCCCTTCCTCGTCGGTCGCCTGTTCGTCGTTCGCCCGCGCACCCCGGGTCTTTATACCCTGGAAGACGAAGCCGACCACTATGACCAGTATCGAGATTCCCCACCCGAAGACGAGCAGACCGCTCAGCGGATAGTCGCCGTAGCGGCTCGTGAGCTCGGCGTAGAAGTTGAAGGCCGTGACCACGCCGAGCAGGACGGGCGTGATGGCCGTCAGGGCGATGATCCACCAGCCACCCGCCCGGACGTAGGACTGCTCGTTGACGTGGCTCTGGAGCGTGCGAACCCGCCGGACGACCCAGGCCACGAAGATCACTTCGACGAGCGCGGAGAAGACCAGCCCGTAGTTGTTGACGAAGCGGTCCACCACGTCGAGGTAGTAGAGGCCGCCTTTAGTCGCGTAGAGGACGCTCACGAGCGCGGCGAGGCCGCAGACCCAGTTAACGGCCGCCGTGCGTGTGAGTCCGAACTTCTCCCGGACCCCGGCGATGGCGCACTCAAGGATGGAGACCGCCGAGGTAAGGCCGGCGAAGAACAGCGCCCCGAAGAACATCAGGCCGAAGAACGAGTTCAGGCCGGGGAGCTGGTTGATGATCTGGGGAAACGCAACGAACGCGAGGCCGACGCCCTGCGTAACGACCTCGTCCACCCCGACGCCCTGCTGAAGCGCGAGGAAGCCGAGCACGCTGAACACGCCGAGCGCTGCCAGGAACTCGAAGCCCGTGTTCGAGAGGGCGACGATGAAGCCGCTGTTCGTCAGGTCCGAGCGGCGCGGAAGGTAGCTTGAGTAGGTGATCATGATCGAGAACCCGACCCCGATGGAGAAAAAGATCTGACCATAAGCCGCAACCCAGACGCTGGGGTTCGTAAGCTCCGCGAAGTTCGGCGTGAGCAGGACGTTCAACCCGTCTACAGCCCCCGGAAGCGTCAGCCCCCGGATGACGACGATGAAGATCATGACGACGAGAGCCGGTATCAGTATCTTGCTCGCCAGCTCTATGCCTTTGCTAACCCCGCGACGGAGCAGCCAGTACGTGAGCCCCCACGCGATAGCCGTCGCGAGCAGCACCTTCCACTGTATCCCCCCGATCTCCCAGAAGCTCGCGCTGAGGCCGAGGTAGCTCTCGTTGAAGAAGGTGTCCGGGTCGCTCCCCCACCGCGTGCCGAACGAGTAGTACACGTAGCTGAGTACCCACCCGATGATGACCATGTAGTAGGTGATGATGAAGAACGCGACCCCGATCTGCCACCACCCGAGCCACTCCCAACGCTGGGACAAACTCCGGTAGGAGAACGGTGCCGCGCTCCGGTACTTGTGTCCGAGGGAGTATTCGAGGATCAGGACCGGAATCCCCGCCGTCACGAGCGCGATAAAGTACGGCACAAGGAACGCCCCGCCGCCGTTCTCATAGGCGATGTACGGGTAACGCCAGATGTTCCCGAGCCCGATGGCCGACCCGATGGCCGCCAGTATGAACCCGAGCTTTCCAGCCCACTGGTCTCTCGGCTGGCTCTGCTGCTCTTCCAAGAAACTCCCACCTCCTCCTGATCCCGTCTCCGTCCGTCCAGATAGACCGGAAGGCTATTTCACCCGTCTCCCATTGTCAACGACGCCTCACACAGGGGCCGCACACTAGACCGACCTGCCCTTTGGCCTCCCAAGCTACATTAGGTTCATCGCCCTTACCAGGGCCACCGGGAGATCCCCGCGAGGACGAGTCGCCAGATCTGCTGCAAACGGTGCTAGGATGCTCCGAACAGGCACCGAGGCTCGCACAAACCGGGAGGCATGGATTTGAGAGAGACGACCAGAACCCGCAGGCTCTCATCCTTCCTCGGGGGCGGACAAACGAAAGATACCTCCGGTGAAACCGTACAGTCCGTCAACCCCGCCGACACCTCAGATGTCGTGGCCGAGGTGTCGGCGGGCGACGCCGGAACTTTCGTGGCGGCCTGCCGGGATGCGCGGGAGGCGCAGGCAGCATGGGCAAACGTCCCGGCCCCGGTCCGCTCTCAGGTCATAAAGCGGGCCGGTCGCATCGTCGAGGCGAACAAGGAGTCGCTTTCGAGGCTTCTGACGCGGGAGGTCGGCAAGCCGTACGCCGAGTCGCTCGGGGAGGTGCAGGAGATCATAGACACCTGCGATTTCTTCACCTCCGAGGGCCGCCGACTCTACGGTCAGACCGTCCCCTCGGAGGTGCCGGACAAGCAGTTGTTTACTTTTCGAGTTCCCGTTGGCGTCGCGGCAATAATCACCGCCGGGAACTTCCCGGTCGCCGTTCCGTCGTGGTACCTCGTCCCGGCTCTGGTCTGCGGCAACGCCGTCGTCTTCAAGCCCGCCGACTACGCCCCAGCCCTTGGGGACGCCCTGGCGAGCCTCCTCAGGGCCGGGGGCCTCCCAGACGGTGTGCTGAACGTCGTCCACGCCGATGGTCCCTCGACCTTCTCCGGGCTCGAAGACGCTCTGGAAGAAGGACTCGTGGACAAGGTCGGGTTCACGGGCTCGACGGCGGTCGGGCGGGAGATCGGCGCCCTCTGCGGTCGGCATCTCCAGTCACCGTGCCTGGAGCTCGGCGGCAAGAACCCGCTCGTCGTGATGGACGACGCGAAGCTCGACCTCGCCGTCGAGGGTGCGCTGTTCTCCGGCTTCGGTACGGCGGGCCAGCGCTGCACCTCGCTCGGCACGGCCATCGTCCACGAGTCCGTCTACGAAGAGTTCCTCGAAAAGCTGATGAAGGCCGTCGAAGAGGCGAAGCTCGGCGACCCGACCGGGGACGTCCTCTACGGGCCGATGCTCAGCCGGAAGTTCGCGGAGAACTTCGAGGGGTCTCTTGGTCTGATCTCAGCCCACCACACCGTCTCCGGCTCGACGGGGATGGGTCGCATCACCCCCGACGACCCCAGAGAGAACTTCACGGGCGACGCCGAAGCTGGCCTCTTCTACCATCCAACCATCGTTGCGGGGGTGAAACGCGAGGACGAACTCTACTCTACCGAGACTTTCGGGCCGCTCGTCGGGGTGATGGAGTTCTCGGATTTCGACGAGGCTGTGGAGCTTGCGAACGGCCACGGTTACGGGTTGTCGGCGGCGATCTACACCGAGAGCGCGGGGAATGCGTTCCGCTTCCGCGAGCGCGTCTCGGCGGGGATGCTCTCCGTCAACAACTCGACGAGCGGCGCGGAGGCGCACCTGCCGTTCGGGGGGAACGGCAAGAGCGGGAACGGGAGTCGGCAGTCGGGGGTGTGGGTTCTGGATCAGTTCACCCGCTGGCAGTCCATGAACTGGGACTATGCCGGGAAGCTCCAGAAGGCCCAGATGGACGCGGTAGAACTCCCCGACGACCCGGACTTCCGGCTGGAAGATTAGGGTTTGGTCTACGACGCTATAGTCCTCGGCCTCGGTGGGATGGGGAGCGCGGCGGCCTACCACCTCGCTCGTCGCGGGAACCGTGTCCTCGGGCTGGAGAAGTTCGGAGCGGCTCACGACCGGGGAGCGAGCCACGGCAAGTCCCGTATCATCCGCCAGGCGTACTTCGAGGGTGAGGCTTACGTGCCGCTGATCCTCCGCGCCTACGAGCTCTGGGACGAGCTGGAGCGTGAGAGCGATGAGAAGCTGATTCACATGACGGGCGCGCTGATGCTCGGTTCCCCCGACTCAGGCCTGGTCTCCGGCAGCGTGGCGAGCGCACAGAAACACGGCCTCCCCTACGAACTTCTGGGCTCACGGGAGATCCGCACCCGCTTCCCGGCCTTCGAGCCGCCACCGGATACCGTCGCCCTACACGAAAAACGGGCCGGGTACGTCCTGCCGGAAACCTCCGTAAAGACCCACCTCGACCTCGCTTACCGGCACGGATCCGATCTCCACTTCCAGGAACCAGCCCTCGACTGGGAAGCGACGTCTTCGAGTAGCGTTGTAGTGCGCACACAACGAGGCGTTTACGAAGCGGGGAGCCTCATAATCACTGCTGGAGCCTGGTCCAGGGAGTTTCTGGCGGGGCTCGGGCTACCGCTGCGCGTCGAGCGGCGGGTGATGCACTGGTTCGAGCCGCACGTCTCTGCTTCGGAGGTCGGGCTTGGAGAACCGGGGCGGTTCCCGGTCTTCGTCTGGGAGCCTGAGGAGGGCGAGGTCTTTTATGGAATCCCGGACTCCGACTCGGCGGTCAAGGCGGCGTTTCACTACGTCGGGGAGGAATGTTCGCCGGACACGCTCGACCGGGAGGTCGGGGCGGAGGAGATCTCAGCGGTTCGGGATACCCTGAAGCGTTACATGCCGAGGGTTGCGGGGCGGCACGTCACGTCCAAAGCGTGTACGTACACGAACACCCCGGACCTGGATTTCGTGGTTTCGGTCCATCCGGAGCATCCACAGGTCTCGCTCGCCTGCGGGTTCTCGGGGCACGGTTACAAGTTTTGCCCGGTGATGGGCGAGGTGCTCGCAGACCTCGCGACGACCGGTGAAACGCCTCACCCGGTAGGGATGTTTTCGCCCGCTCGTTTCACCGGGCGTTCGGACCAAAGAGATTAGCGAAACAACTCGCCGGGCATCACTCCCTTATACAAGAGACCGGGAGCCTGGTGAGCTATGAGCCACAAAGTCGAAGACGAGATAGAGAATACGGATACGGCGCGCAGAATCGGGACGCTCGATATCGGGGGCGACGCTACGCTCAGGGTGAGCCGCCTCGGCTACGGGGCGATGCGGCTCACGGGGCCGGGGGTGTGGGGCTGCGCCGAGAACCGGAACCGGGCGCAGGAGGTACTTGTCGAGGTCGTCAGGTGTGGCGTGAACCTCATAGACACAGCCGATGCCTACGGACCGCACACGAACGAGGAGCTTATCCACGAGACTCTCTCGCCGTATCCCGAAGGGGTCGTGATCGCGACCAAGGGCGGGATGGTGCGCGGCAAGGATAAGAGCTGGAACCCCGACGGTCGCCCCGAGCACTTAAAGGAAGCCTGCGAAGGGAGCCTGAAACGCCTCGGGCTCGAAACGATAGACCTTTACCAGCTGCACAGTCCCGACCCAGCAGTCCCGTTCGAGGAGTCGGTCGGCGCGCTCTCGGAACTTCGCGAGAGCGGGAAGATCCGTCACATCGGCCTCTCCAACGTGAGTACCGAGCAACTCGGGAGCGCGCGGAACATCGTACCCGTAGCCTCGGTACAGAATCGCTTCAACCTCACGGAGCGCGGCTCAAAAGACGTACTGGACGAATGCGAGCGCGAAGGGATAGCCTTCTTCCCATACTTCCCGCTGGCGGCGGGTGACCTGACCGCCCCCGGCGGCCCGCTGGACGAACTCGCCAGAGAGCACGGCGCGACACACGGTCAGGTCGCACTCGCCTGGCTCCTCGCGCTCTCTCCGGTGATCGCACCGATCCCCGGCACTTCGAAGGTTGAACACCTGCAGGAGAACCTCGCGGCGGCGGACGTGGAACTCTCGAAAGAAGAGGTGGAAGAGCTGACGGCCCTCTCCGGCTAGCATCGGCTGGCATCTTTCGTAGTGCCTAAGGGGCTATACTTCAGTGCGCATTTGGCACTAGCCTGTCAAAAAAGATAAAATCAGAGCAAGGCTCGGAAGTCCGGCGAAGTCGGCGGAGTCTTTCGAGGGAGTCTGAACGAGAGCGCGGACTTCAGAATATGCTGGGCGTGAAAGGAGCGTGTGATGTATAGCAGCACCGAAAATCCGGGGGCGCTGTCCGAGCTTGCCATCGGGCGAAACAGTGAAGACCTCTGTCTTCTGGCGAAGTTCTTCAACGGGTTCGCCAACTCGACGAGGCTGTCTATCCTGATCTTGCTCGCCGAGAAGGGTGAAGCGAAGGTCGGAGAGTTGGTGGAAGAACTCGACGCTCCGCAGCCGAGGGTCTCTGATCACCTCCGTTGCCTGTCCTGGTGCGGGTACGTGAAAGCCCGCCGCGAAGGCCGCAACGCCTACTACTCGATCGCCGACGACCGGGTGCTTGAGATGCTTGAGATAGGCCAGCGCATCATGCGCGGGAACCTCGAACACCTCTAGGTCTGTGAGGCCATAGACCACCGCTCCTGAGCGAACCTTCCTCGCGCTCCCGGCAGGCTCGGGAGCGTACTTTCACGTAACCCGCGAGCGATCTCTCCAAATCTTGCTCGCTCGAGTTTTCCTCATCTTCTTTACCCGGCTCCTCGAGCGGGAAGAATGTCCTCTTCTTACTTTTATCGGCTCCTCTGGAGCATCGTGACGGGCATATCGAGATCTTCTGGGTTCAACGAAAATTCTATTGCAATTTGCATGGGCCATGGGTAGTCTGAAGGCGCACGGAATCCGTATAGATATTCGAGTACGAGTGGGCAAACACGTCTGAATCTATTTCAAAAAGCGTATATTTTCCAGGAAGGAACCCGGCATGAGCAGGAAATCCGAGCGGCTTGCAAAGAGGAACCACTCCGGTTTTTACATACTGCTGGCATGTGGGGCCGCAGTCGGGGTGCTTTTGTTCGGCCTCAGCATGCTCGGGAACTCTTCCTCTTCCCCTGACATCGCCGGGAACGACCCGATAGAGAACACGACCGAGGAGACCACTACCGAGAGGGCGGTCACCGAGCAGACCATTGCTGAAGAAACAACGACTGAAGAGGTTACCCGGGCCGAAAGGACGCAGGAGGAGCGCATCCGCCAGCAGACTAGGGAAGAGGCACAGCCGGAGGAGTCGGTTCCGGTCGAGGAAGTTCCGGTCAAAGAACCTGTAGTTGCAGAAACCCCGGTTGTAGAATCGGCGGGTAGCGTGGATCTCGCCTCCATCTCGGCCCCGTCGAGCCCCGAACTCTATCTGACCGTCCCGAAGATGGGCCTCACGAACGACTATGTAGCAAACAGCGTAGACGAGGGTACGCTCATGAACGGCGCGGGCCACGTCCCAGAGACGGGCTTTCCGTGGCAGACGGGAGCCAACCCCTACATAGCGTCGCACGTACTCGGTTACGAGGGTACGGGCAGCTACCTGCACTTCGCGGCCCTGCCGAGCTTGACCTACGGGGACCAGATATTCCTCGCCGACGCCAACGGCAATCAGTACGAATACGAGGTGTACGAGATCCTCCAGGTCTCTATCTACGAGATGTGGGTGATGGATCCGGTCGGCTCGGACGTCGTCTCCTTGCAGACCTGTATCAACCCACCCGCCTACGACGTGCGACTGGTCGTTCGAGGCAAGCTCGTTGGGACGACCCCGGCCTAGAGGGTCTTTCCGTGCGAGGTTTATCGAAGTTCGAGCGTGCCTGGGAGAAGTTCACCGAAGAGAGCAAACTCCAGCACGGCGGCCACACCGATCCGGACTGGAGAGGAGATCACACCCTCTCCGCCGCGTTCGTCATCCCGGTCGAGGTCGGGGATTTCGTGGATAGAATCGCGCCCCTGAGGGATGCGATCCGTCCGTTCCCGTTTGTCTCCCTCCACCCGGACTACTTCATGCACATCTCGCTCGTCCTGATCGGCTTCGTCGACGAGCGTGCGGGAGAACTACCGGACCTGGAACTCCATACCCTCGCGGAGAATGCGAGGTCTGCCCTCTCGAGCTTCGGTGAATTCGAGGTGAGGCTCGCGAACCTCGGAGCGTTCCCTTCGGCGGCCTACATCGAGGCCCACGACGAGAACGGTGAGCTGAACGACCTTCGCGAGACTCTGCTCCTCGGCTGCGGCCTCGAGAGTAAGCCCGGCCCACCGCATCTGACGCTCGCGTACTTCCGGGCTGCGGACGGAACGAGGGTGCCGGACGAACTCATACGAGCCATCGAGCCTTACCGGGACT
>JBPCNU010000180.1:0-26725 GCA_051000975.1 Rubrobacter sp. | reverse complement strand
GTCATCTCTCCGAGAGGCCGCAGGTTCTCGTGGCCTCCGGTGATGGTCAGGAAGTGGTTGCCGGCGAGCGTTCCAAGTTTGCTCTTGAAGTGCGTGCAGTAGTAAGGGAAAAGGATCTCGGTCTCCGAGAAGCCGCCGGGGTAGAAGAGTATCTCACCGGCCTGCGGGTAGCTCGTCGCGTCCTCGAAGCCGACCCCGAGTTCGTAGTCACCGAGGGGAATCCAGCACGCCTCCCCGCTCCACCTGACGTGGATGATCTTCTGCCGGTAAGGCAGCAACCGCTCGAAGGCCTCACAGGTTCCGGGAGACCGCTCTCGCTCCCAGCTCGCCAGAAACTCGTACGGTCCCGCGGTTATCTTAACGTCGCTCACGATAAGCCTCTCTCTAGGATCCCCGTCTACCTGTAGTCCCGCGCCACCCGCCGCACGAAGCCCTCAAGCACGTCCAGTGCTACTGCCACATCCTCCACCTCGACGGACTCGGCCGGGTTGTGGCTGATGCCACCCGCGCACCGCACGAACAACATCGCCGTCGGGGTGACCCTCGCCATCTGGGCCGCGTCGTGCCCCGCCCCGCTCGGCAGACGATGCGGTTCGGTTCCCGTCGCCGCAACGGACTCGGAGAGTAGCTCTGCCAATCGCCGGTCCAGCTCCACGGCCTCCGACTCCTGCCGCACCCGCCACCCGAAACCACAGCCCCGCAGCAGAGCGGCCTCGCGACCCTTCTCCTCGAGCATAGCCTGCAACCGCAGCCTCACATCGTCATCGGGGTGACGAAGATCCAGCGAGTGAACGACCCCCGACGGTATGACGTTCGACGAACCCGGCGAGACGGCGAGTTCTCCGACCGTCGCCACCGTACCAGGCTCTTCGAAGGCTGCCTTCTCGACCTCAAGGACGAACCCGGCGGCGGCGCAGAGGGCGTCGTGACGACCCTCCATCGGAACCGTTCCGGCATGCCCCGCCTCCCCCTCGAACGCGACCCGAATCCGGCTCTGACCCTGTATGCCGGTGACGATACCCACCGGAAGACTCAGCCGTTCCAGCACCGGCCCCTGTTCGATGTGGACCTCACAGTAGCCCACGAGGTCCGTCGTTCTCGAAGCGGTCTCCATCAGGGCGTCCGGGTTACCGCCGAAGTCCCGCACGGCCTGCTCGAGCGATACGCCCTCTTCGTCCTCGAAGACTAGCAGCCGAGCGTCGAAGGTGCCGGTGTAGGCGGAGCTTCCGAGGTAGGTAGTCCCGAAGCGCGTTCCCTCCTCGTCGGCGAAGGCTGCGACCTCCAGGGAGAACGGCGGTCGCTCGCCGCCCTCGTGGAAGCGCCGGACGCACTCTATAGCCGTCAGCACGCCCAGGACACCATCGTAGCGCCCAGCGTTTCGGACGGTGTCGAGGTGGGAGCCAAGTACGAAAACCCCGTCTCCCTCCCGATTGCCCTCATACTCGTAGCGGCCCGTAAAGTTCCCGAGGGCGTCGGTCGCAACGGACATCCCGGCCTCCCGCATCCAGCCGGACACGAGCTCGTTCGCCTCGGTCATGACCGAAGAACCGTAGAGGCGGCAGAGGCCGTCTTTGTTCTCGCTGATGGCCGCGAGCGCGTCGCAACGCTCCATCACCTTCGCAGCGTCCTTCACGAAATCTCCCCCCGCATACCCGGCCTCGCGAACCTCTCGACCGGCTCCGATCTCACCTTTCTATCCCCGAAACTCCCGTCCGGGGTACGGGCTGGTGTGATGCCTGAAGAGGACGAGAGGCTGCCGCATGTGAGCAACTCGTGCTTCACCTAGCTCCCTCGGTATGTAGAGTACGCCCACGGCGAACACAGAAGCGGCACGTGGTAGTGCAACCCGGCGTCCGAGATTCCGAACCTCACCGGGACTTCCGCCAGAAATGGAAGCTCTTCTCCCCGCTCGAAGTACTCCCCAACGTGAAAGACGAGTTCGTAAGTTCCGACCTCGAATTTCTCTGCGGGCAGGAGGGGTGCGTCGGTACGTCCGTCTGAATCGGTCGTGGTGGATCTCAGCCGGACACTTTCGCCGTCCTCCAGCCGGAACAGCTCGATCCTCATCCCTCTCGCCGGGACGCCGTTCGCGGTATCGAGGACGTGAGTCGTCAGGAAACCGCTGCTCATGCGCGCTCGGCCCAGCCTTCTATCAGACCGTACGGCTCGGCGTCGGCGTGAAAGATTTCGTTCTCATCCTCGATTCCGAAACGCTTGAGATCGTACTTTATGTGATGCCGGTTCGGAAGCGAGAAGTGTACCCGCTCCACCTCGTCGAACTCCTCGAGAACGGCTTTCCCCATCCGGTAGAGTGTGTTCTGAACGGACGGGCTGTAGTGGTCAGTGAAGGTCGCGAGGATGCGCCGCCTCACACCACTCCAGAGCACGTCGAAGTCGAGGTCGAGAGCGCGGTCGGGGTTGGCAGAGCCGGGGCGGTCTGCGTATTCCCACTTCGCCGTCACGACGGTTGCGAGGATGCGGTCGTCGGTTTCCGGCAAGGTCGTGAAGCGGTCGCGGTGGAAGCCCTCCCAGCCGGAGTTGGTGGTCTTGAGGACGATGAGGTCGTCTATCCCGGCCTCGACCTCGAAGCTGCTCCCGTCTCCGGTAACTCGCGCCGTTCGCTTGCCCGCGCCCCGGCTGAAGGAGTAAGCGTGCATCTCGCCGTCAACGGCTATGCGCTCCCAGGGATACTCGGACAGGTCTATACGGATGCTCGTTGCCTTCGGAGCGGCCTCGACGAAGTGCTTCACGAGCTTCATCCCGAAGTCCTCGATGCTCGCGCTCAGGCCGTCTTTGGCGAGGGCGTAGACGGAGTTACGCATCGTGTCGGTCGCCATCAGGCCGGTGTTGTCGCCGGCTACGTGAGCGGCGGTGAAATCGCCCTCCTGCGAGACGGATACGTGTACCTCCTTTATCTCGTGCGGCGTCCGGTCGCGGAAGACCTTGACGAGCCGGATGTCGGCCTTGCCGTAGTCGTTCTGCCCGAGGACTATCCTCGGGCTAGATCTCTTTGCATCCGTCATCTGCCGGTCCCCTCCTCGACGATTTCCAAGAGCCGCAGGTGCGTGATCTTCGCTATCTCCCCGAGCGCAACCCGTATCTCTTCCTCATATGAGTTCCCCAGACGTTCCTCAGCCTGCCGAAGCATGGACTCTTTCGAGTGCTCACGGACGCAGACGATCATGGGTATCCCGAACCGCTCCTCGTACTCCCGGTTCATCCGCGTAAAAGCGTCGAACTCCCCCGGCATGAGCCTGTTCAGCCCCGCCGAAGCCTGCTCCCTCGCCGACTCATCCGTAAGCTTCCCGGAGACCGCCGCCTTCCCAGCGAGGTCTGGATGGGCCTGTATCAGCGTCAGGCGTTCCTCGTCGGAGGCTGCCTCGACGACACGCTCAAAGGCGGCGTGTAGCTCTTCCGCGTTTTCGAAGGGCCGGTCCTTCACCGCGCCCTGCGCGACCCAGGGAGAGCCCTCGTAGAGGGAGCCGAAACGCTTCACGAACTCATCGTGCGACATCGCGTTGATCTCGGCCAGCGTCGGCATCAACCGAACCTGTCCGCATCGTCTTTGGCCTCTACCTCGACCTCGACGGACTTCGCCCCGGCCTCCAGCGCCTCATCCACTACCTTACGCATCGCATCGAGGACTTCGGCCTTGCTCCCGGCGAGGTTGATCTTCCCCGGCCCGGCTTCGTGGGCGAGCCCGGTCTCTCCGGCGGCTTCTTTCGTGGCTTCGAGGCAGTCTTCCGGGGAGACTTTGAGCTCTGCGGTTACTTCAGCACGCTCGGAGGCGGGCATTACATACCCTCTCGTTCGTCGAGGCGACCGAGGTCAGCGTATCCCGCGCTTCCGGGGGCGGGTGGTTCTTCGGGCGGCTGTCTGGAGATCCCGACGAGCTGCTCCGGCCTCACGGGCATCCGGGTCAGGGGGCGTCCCGTCGCGTCGCGCAGGGCGGCGACTATCGCGGGGGAGGACGAGATCGTCGGCGGCTCACCCACGCCCTTCAAACCATACGGCGCGTCCGGGTCGGCGTGTTCGAGTATGTCCATCTTCACCGGGGGCATATCGAGGATGGTCGGGAGAAGGTAGTCGGTGAAGGAAGCGTTCATAACCTTCGCGTCTTTCGTCTGGATCTCCTCCAGCAGCGCAAGCCCGAGCCCCTGGGCCGAGCCGCCCTCGATCTGCCCCTCCAGAGCCTGCGGGTTCATTATTCTCCCTACCTCCTGGGAGGTCGCAAGCTCGACGACACGCACCAGACCAAGCTCCTCGTCCACCTCGACGACCGCCCGGTGGGCCGAGAACGCGAACTGGAAGTGGGCATCCCCCTGCCCATCCTCATCCAGCGGGTACGTCGGTTTGTGACGGTACGTTACGGTCTCCTCGATCCCCTCTTCCAGAACTTCGACGAGCGGTGCGACGACCTCACCTTTCGAGGTTACGATGTTCCCGTCCCGAAGCAGAAGCTCTCCCTCCGAACCGAACCTGTTCCTGACACGCTCAAAGACTTCCCTCCGAACGGCCTCGCAGCCGAGCTTGACCGCCCCGCCCGTTACGTAGCTCTGTCGCGAGGCCGAGGTCGAGCCTGCGGAGCCTACCCTCGTATCCGCCGGAAGGACGCGCACCTGCTCGACGCCGAGTTCGTGGCGGGCTATCTGCGCCTTCAACATCACCAGCCCCTGCCCGACTTCAGCGGCGGCGGTGTGGACCCGAGCAACAGGTTCATCATCTTCCAGCCCGAGGATGATGTGGGCCGTCGAGTAGTCGTCGAAGCCCCCAGAGAACCCGACGTTCTTGTAACCGACAGCGTACCCGACGCCCCGTTTTACGCCCTCGCCGTGAGTTGCGTTTGAGACACCGCCGGGCATCCGCCGGAGGTCGCGTCCTTCGAGGGCTTCCTCTTCGGGGAAGGGTATGTTCTCGAGGGATTGGATGATCTCCGCCACGGGCGTGGGCTCCGGCACTACCTGTCCGAACGGGAACTTGTCCCCGGCTTTCATGGCGTTCTTGAGGCGAATTTCCAACGGGTCCAGGCCGAGTTCGGCGGCGAGCTTGTCCATCTGAGACTCGTGGGCGAAGCAGGCCTGCACCGCTCCGAAGCCGCGCATCGCACCGCACGGCGGGTTGTTGGTGTAGGTGAGGATGCTCTCGATGTCGGCGTTCGGCACGTCGTAAGGGCCACAGGCGAACGTCGCGGCGTTGAGGCAGACGGCGCGGGAACTGGAGGCGTAGGCTCCACCATCGAAGAGGAGCCTTGCCCTGACGTAGACAAGCTTGCCGTCGCGGTTCGCGCCGTGTTCGTAGGACATCTTCGCCGGGTGACGGTGGACGTGACCGAAAAAAGACTCCTCGCGGTCGTAGACCATCCGCACCGGGCGTTCCGTCTCCAAAGCGAGCATGCAGGCGTGGATCTGCATCGAGAGGTCTTCGCGCCCGCCAAACGCCCCGCCGACGCCGGACATTTCGAGGCGCACCCTCTCTGGCGCGAGATCGAGGCTCTCGGCGAGCTGGTCGCGGTCGACGTGCAGCCACTGCGTCGAGATGTAGAGATCAACGCCACCCGTACCGTCCGGGACAGCCAGGCCGGATTCGGGGCCGAGGAAGGCCTGATCCTGCATCCCGATCTCATATTCTCCACAGACCACGACCTCCGCGGTCGCCTCTGTGTCCCCGTGCCGGATGTTCACCTTCCGAAGCAGGTTCCCCGAAAGGTGGAGCTTCGGAGCTTCGTCCTTCAGGGCGTCTTCGGCCTCGGAGAGCGGTTCGAGGACTTCGTATTCGACGTGTATTTTCTCCAGAGCGCGTCGGGCCGTCTCGGGGTGATCGGCGGCGACCACGGCGACCGCCTCTCCCTGGTACCTGATCTTCTCCCAGGCAAGCACCGGCTGGTCGGGAACCTCCATCCCGTACACCTTCCGCCCCGGCACGTCTTTGTGCGTCAGCACTGCGTACACCCCGGCCATAGCAACAGCCTCCGAGGTGTCCAGAGAGACGATGTTCGCATGAGGATGCGGGCTGCGAAGCGTCGCGCCGTGCAGCATCCCGTCCGTCCAGAGGTCGGAAGAATACTCGAATTCTCCGCGCACCTTTGCCACCCCGTCGGGCCGGACCATGCTCTCCCCGAGCCGCGTCGGCGTAACCACCGGGCCGTCCGGCCTCTCCCGGACCGGAGCCTTCGTCCCGGCCTCAGATGTTATCTCAAGACTCATACTCTGACCTCCTCTACCCGCGCCAGCATTTCCGCGCGGGGCTCTCTCGAGTCATCCACGACCTCTCGCTCGTCGGCAGGCCCCATCCCCGGTGCCCCGGGCCCGATCACCGTCATGACTGCATCCTCGACCACGATGCAGCCGAACTCGTAATCGTCACCAGCAGAAGCTACGGTGTCAATGTAGCAGTTATTCATCACGATATACTCGCTCGCGGGGCTTTCTCTATTTCGTCGGCGGCGAGGTTTACGGCGGTTATAATCTTCTCGTATCCGGTGCAGCGGCACAGGTTCCCGGCCAGTGCCTCGCGGATCTCCGGGTCGGTGGGATGCGGGTTGCGGGTCAGCAGATCGTGGGTCGCCATGATGAACCCCGGCGTGCAGAACCCGCACTGCACGGCCCCAGCCTCGACGAACGATTCCTGCACCGGATGCAGACCGTCGCTGTTCGAGATCCCCTCGATGGTAACGATCTCGCGACCCTCGGCCTGTCCGGCCATTACGAGGCAAGAGCAGACGAGCAGGCCGTCCACGTAGACGGAGCAGGATCCACACTCGCCCTGTTCGCAGGCGTTCTTCGAACCGGGAAGCTCCATCTTCTCGCGCAGGACGTTCAAGAGGCTCTCACCCTCCCACACGTCGTCTAGCTGCCGGGATTCGCCGTTCACGGTGCAGTTCAGCCTCATGCTCGCTCCTGACGGTATTCTTCCCAGGCCCACGAGAGCGTCCGGCGGGCGAGTACCCCAACGGCGTGTCTACGGTACTCCGCCGTGCCACGAACGTCGTCTATAGGTCTCGCGGCGGCGGCCACCAGCTCTCCGAAGCGTCGCAGCGCGGTTTCGTCTATCCCGCTCCGGCTCTGGAAGAGATCGGCTTCTTCGATGACGCCCTCGATAAAAGATTCGGCCTCCGCAGCCCGGATCGGGGTCGGCCCAGCGGAGCCGATGCAGGCCGAGACCTTGCCGGTCTTCGGGTAGAGGGCGAGGCCGAGGGAGCAGACGGCGATGACCATTGCGTTGCGGGGTCCGATCTTGGAATACTGCTGAGGCCCGTCTGCCCGAGGGATGCAGAACGCCGCTATCAGCTCGTCCGGCGCAAGGGCGTTGCGTTTGGGTCCGGTAATGAAGTCCGCGACCGGGATTAGCCTCGTGCCCCTCGCGGATGAGGCGACCTCCACGGTGGCGTCGGAGGCGTAGAGAGGCGGGAGAGCGTCGCCTGCCGGAGAAGAGGTACCGAGGTTTCCACCGACGGTTCCTCGGTTCCGGATCTGAGGTGAACCCACCGTCTGAGAGGCCATCGCCAATCCGGGTAGAGCATCGCCGAGCTCGGAGGTGATCTCCGTATACGTTACCCCGGCTCCGACGCGAAGATCTCCGTTCTCCCCGGACCAGTCCTTTATCTCCTCGACGCGGGTCAGATCTATTACGGTGTCGGGGCGAGTGCGGTCGAAGTTCATCTCGACCATGATGTCCGTGCCGCCGAAGATGGGGCGGGCTTCGGGGTGAGCGGCTTTCGCTTCGAGAGCTTCCCCCCAGGTAGCAGGTTGCAGAAACTCCAACTTCTCCTCCTCTCGTGCGGGCAGAGTCGCCGCCTTCGTGAGGAGATCCGGCCAGGTGATCGCCCGCTGGTCCGAACCCTCCGGGCCGAAGCCAGTAAGCCGGTGCGCGCCTTCTCCCTCTCTCCTTACCCCGAGCAATTTTTGCGGAGCGGACTGCGATTTTTGTTTCGCGGATTGTACGCGGGTATTTTCGGGCGTGTCAATGGACTCCGGGATAATCTCCGGGGGAGATCAGGCCGGGGCGTCGAGAGCGTAGATGTCCGGGAGGTTGCGGTACTTTCCGGCGTAGTCTATGCCGTATCCCACTACGAACTCGTCCGGCACTTCAAAGCCCGTGTAACGCACGTCGAGATCGGCACGGCGCCGGGAGGGTTTGGAGAGCAGGGTAAAGAACTCCAGCGAGGCTGGTTTGCGGGTGAGGAGCGCCTTCTTGAGGTACGAGAGGGTGAGGCCGGTATCTATGATGTCCTCGACGACGATAACGTGCCGCCCGGTGATGTCTTCTTCGAGATCTTTGAGGATGCGGACGACGCCGCTCGATGTTGTGCCGGAGCCGTAGGAAGACACGTCCATGAAGTCTACCTCGCAGGTTATTTCGATGTGGCGCATCAGGTCGGAGAGGACCACGAAGGCGCCGCGCAGGATACCCACGAGGAGGACGCTCTCGCCGGAGTAATCGGAGTTGATACGCCCCCCGAGCTCCGAGAGTTTTGATCTGATCTCGGCCTCGGATAAGAGTATCTTGCTGCTTTCAAGCATCTTCTGAGTGTCCATCTACCTCGCTCCGATCTCTTATAGTGACCCTGCTTCCGATAGAAACAATCTCCGAAAGCAGGTGGATCTAAACACCAGAGCGCCTGAAACCCTCTCGCCCGAGAACAGACGGCCAAGCTCCGGGAAAGGCTGTTCGCGATGAACGGGCAGCTCGCGCACGTCACAGATCGCAAGTGGCAGCCTGGAGAGAATGATCCGTCCGAGACTACCCGAATCGTCCCGTCGGGGCGACAGTTCGTAGTGGCGGAGACGAAGTGTGTGGCGGCTGACTAACGGGGGGGGCCCCAAAGAGAAAACTCTGTTCTGGCGGGCGTTATCGGGGCCCGAGTTTCAGAACGGTTTCAGTCCTCGCGGGAGTTGTAGATCTCACCTCCGCGTTCGAAGTAGTATCTCAGCACTCCGGCGGCCTCATCCCGGCAGATGTCTCTCACGACGGAGATCCCGCGCCCCCTCAGGGTCTCTTCCCACTCTTTTGTCTTCGATCCCTCGTCGAAGCCGATGGCCCGGGCGTCTTCGTCCCTCGCGCCGCAGACGAGGTGCCGGACGCCGCTCCACGGTACGGCCCCGAGGCACATCGCGCACGGCTCCGTGGAGGTCACGAGCTCGTAGTCGCGCCCGTCGGAGCCGAGATCGAAAGTGCCTTCCACCTTCTGGGCGAACATGATAGCGACCATCTCGGCGTGGGCCACGGAGCAGCCGGCGTTCGTGACGAGGTTGACCCCGGGAGCGATGAGCCGCCCCGTCTCGTGGTCGAAGATGGCGGCCCCGAACGGTCCGCCCGTGCCACGCTCGACGTTGTTCCGGGCGAGCGCGATGGCCAGCTTCATCCGGTCTTCGGGTTCGGAGAAGACCGGCTCTTCTATCAGGCCCGATATCCAATCGGGCAGGCGGAGTTCCAGCGTGGGGAAGTCCATCCCGCCGCTCAGGAGTCCATGCCGCGCAGGATCGCGATGCGATCCTGAATCGGCGGGTGCGTCGAGAACATACCCTTCGCCCGCTTCTCGAACCCCTTGACGGGGTTGGCGATGTAGAGGTGAGCGGTGGCCCGGTTTGCCACTTCGAGCACCTCACTGTCGCCGCTGATCTTCTGCAACGCATCCGCGAGACCTTTGGGGTTTCGGGTGAGCTTGACGGCGGTGGCATCGGCTAGGTACTCGCGCTGGCGGCTGATGGAGAGTTGCAGCAGCCGGGCGAAGATCGGCGCGAGGATCGCCAGCAAGAGCGCGACCACGAGCATAATGATCTGGATATACCCCCCGCCGTTGTTGCCGCCCCGGTTTCTGCCACCGCCGAACCAGAGCGTCCTGAGAAAGAAGTCCGACGCCAGCACGACCGTCCCGACGAGTATCCCCACCAGCATGGAATAGCGGATGTCGAAGTTGGCGACGTGGGCCATCTCGTGCGCTACAACCCCCTGAAGCTCATCCCGGTCGAGCTTCTCCAGAAGCCCGGTCGTAACCGCTACGGAGGCGTGCTCCGGGTCACGCCCGGTCGCAAAGGCGTTGGGCGCGGAGTCGTCTATGATGTAGACCTTCGGCATCGGAAGCCCGGAGGCTATACGCATCTCTTCCACGACGTTGTAGAGAACGGGCCGCTCCTCGTGGGTTACCTCCTTGGCACGCGAGGCCGCCAGCACCATCTTGTCCCCGGCGAAGTAACTGACGAGGCCGGAGACGGTCCCAATGAAGAGCGCGATGAAGATCCCGAACACCGCCCCGACCGGATCGCCGATGTACGCATACCCGAGTACATACCCGAACACGACGACGAAGGCGAAGAAGACGGCGAAGAGGAAGAGGCTGTTGCGCTTGTTCTTCGCTATCCTCTCGCGGAAGGTCGCGTCGTACTCCGGCGGGACATGAACCTCCCGCCTGTCTCCCGTCGTTTCGCTCATCGGGAAAAACCCCTTTTACGCTCGGTCTTGCTCAGTCGTAGGAGACGGTTACAGACTCGCGCTCCGGTCCGACGGCCTCGAAGTATTCTTTCTCCGTAAAGCCCATCATGCGGGAGAAGATCACCGCCGGGAAGCTCTGTATCTTCGTGTTGTAATTTTGCACCGAATCGTTGTAGTGCTGACGGGCAAAGGATATCTTGTTCTCCGTCGAGGAGAGTTCCTCCTGAAAGTCGAGCATCACCGTGTTCGATTTCAGGTCGGGGTAGTTCTCCGCGACGGCGAAGAGGTTGCCTATTGTCCCGGAGAGTTGCGCCTCGGACTGGGCCTGCTGACCCGGTGACTGGGGTTTCATCGCCTGAGAGCGGGCCTCGGTGATGCGCGTAAGGACATCCTGCTCCTGTTTGAAGTACTTCTTCACGCCTTCGAGGAGGTTTGGGATCAGGTCGTAGCGGCGTTTGAGTTGCACGTCTATCTGACGGTACGCCTCTTCGGCCTCGTTGCGTCGTCGAACCAGACCGTTGTACGAGGAAATCGCGAAGATCACCAGCACCACGACTACTACGACAACGATGATCGTCAGCAAGATTCCCACCATTACACCTCCGCTCGCACGGCCCACCGCACGGTTCACGACAGCTTATGACCAGCTCCGATGAATTATACGCCTGAAAGACACGCACGATTCAAACCCCACCGAAACACGCGCCTTACGCTGCGGTTTGCTATCTTTCCCGGTCTGTAGTGCCGAGCGAACAAGGAGCCGCCTTTCTTGGCCGAGTACGACCTGATGGCCGACCTGTACAACCTCGAATGCAGCCACGAGTACGACGTGCCGTTCTGGCTCTCTCTGGCGGACCGGGAGAACGGTCCCGTCGTAGAGTGGGGAGCGGGGACGGGCCGTATCTCCGTCCCGCTCGCCCGGCGCGGCTCGGACGTAACGGCGGTCGAGCTCTCCTGGAAGATGCTTGCGCGCGGCAAAAAGAAGAACGGGAACGTCGAGTGGATACCGGGCGACATGTGCGACGTGAAGCTGGACCGACTCTACGGTCTCTCTATCTGCGCCTTCAACTCGTTTCTATGCCTGCTCGACCTGGAAGACGCCCTGGATTTCCTACGTAATGCCAGGGAACACCTCGTCCCGGATGGCATGCTCGGTATCGAGGTCTCGGTCTTCTCACCGGAGGAACTCGCCGACCCGCTCGGTGTGGCGAACGTGCGCCACGACTTCACCCGGCAACTGGACGACGGCGGCAGGCTCGACCGCTTCAGCGCGACCCGCTACGACACTGCAACACAAATAATGGACATGAGGCTCTTCTACGAACTCTTCGACAACTCCGGCGAGATGAAGAGCCGTCGCGCCCACGACCTCCGCATCCGCCTGACGACCCGAGACGAGCTCGAGTTGATGCTACGGGCTACGGGCTTCGTCGTCGAGTCGGTGTACGGGGGCTTCGACGGAGAGCCTTTCACCCCCGAGTCCGACCACCTCATCGTGCTGGCGAGGAGAGCCTAGAGAGTCGGAAGGACTGCGTCTCGGACGGTGAGAGCCGGGGATTCGATGAGTTCGACCTCGGCGGCGGACGGCGTCGGAGTGCTTCGGCACGGGCAAAGACCGACTGTAGGGTAGAGAGCGTCCGCAAGAGCGACCTGAAGCTCGCCACAGGTCATTATGGGTCAGCGTACCGAGCTAGCCGGGGGCTATCCTCCGCGTTTTCCGAGAAGCTCTACCACTCCGAACAGCCGGTGGGGCCGTCGCTTGACCGTGAAGCGGCCGCGCGCCTGGCCTCCCTGATGCCGATGCTGAAGGGACGATTCGCCGGAGCCAGCGGAGATGATACCAGGGTTACGATTCCCTTCACTGACGACGAATTCGGAGAACGGGAGAGCCTCAGAGAGCACGTTGAAAGCAAAACGGTGACCCGTTCCTCGCAGAGCATCAGAGCTCCCGAAGGGTCTTCGAGGGTCCGAAACGAGATAAACCCGGCGCTTCCGTCTCTCTCTGCCGTTACTCTTTCCAGTCGTAGGGGAGATACTTGCCCTCGTAGGTGATCCTGATCCGGTCGCCGGCGGAGTCTCCGACGCGTTCTATCTCCATGTTGAAGTTGATCGCGCTCATGATCCCATCCCGAACTCCTCGTGGATGATTGCCTTCATCGCCGGTCCGTAGACCTGCGTCACCTCGTGTATGCGATATATCGTCGGATCGACCGGGACATCCCGCCCGACGCTGCCGCGCGTCGGTATTTCCTGCAAAACAGCCGATATACTCTTGTCCAGACCGAGCAGGTCAACCACCGTATCGGCCTGCTCCGCCGTCATCGGGTGCTGACCGTAGAGGGCGGCGGTCGTCCAGATGCGGTGCTTGCCGAGCCTGCTCGCTATCGCGCCGAAGGTCAGACCCTTCTCGCGCCTGGCTTCGAGTATTTCCTGCGTCGCTTCTTCGCGGTTCAACCCCGCTCCCTTCTTCCGGTTTCACCTGACGCGCATCATACCGGACACCTGCGCCGCGCAAGAACACGCCCGGGCGCACTAGACGATCTTCTCGAATACCGGCTCTACCTCCGCTGAGAAGAGCGTAAGCCTGTCGTTGCCGGACCTCGACGGTACTTTCGAGCGGCCCCCGGTACCGGGTCGTCACACCACCCTCTTCGTCCTCGTGGATGTGGATGCGAATCGGTATCTCCACCCCGGCTTCTATCTTCAGCTTTCAGATGCGGGCTGCGTAATCGGGCCGGAAGACCTAAAGGATGCGATCGTACCACTCCCGGCCATCGGCTTCGGAGAAGTTTGTGCAGACGCGCTACTCGAAAGCGGGGACACGCGAGTCCTCAGCCTCAGTTCGTTGTGTCCGGTCGAGGGGTTCCAGATAGACGAGCCGCCGGCTTCGCTTGCGAGCCGGATCGCATACTCCGGCCTCGGGCTGAGGCTCGGGGCGGGGTCCGGGAGGCTCAAGGATACTTCGTAGCTGCCCGCCGGCATCTTCGGTGGGATACGACCTTTCAGAACAGCCTCTGTAGAGGTCCCGGCCTCCCAGTCACGAGCATCGACCTCGGTCCGAACAGAGTAGACGGCCCCCGTCGAGACGTTCTCGAGGATCAACCACACCGGACGCTCGTTGTGGGGAGCGGCAAAGCCCGTGTTCTCGATGTTCATCGTCACCCTCAGGGTGGAGCCGGGGGAGACCCGAGATGGCGCAGAGGCTTCTTTCAGGCTCAAACGGTATCCGAGGCGGGCTCCGATCTCGTCGTAGAGGCCCTGAGACCTCCAGTAGTCGTAGACTCCGTCGCGTACCGATTCGTACTGGCCGTTGTTCATGCAGTTCCAGTGCATCTCTTCTAGTTCTGCGATGGGATCGTTGTTTTCGAGGTAGTCGCTCTGCCCGACGTTCGTTCCCGAAGGTTCGCCGCTCATCACGACATACCGACTCGTCTCTCTCTGGAAGGCGCGCTCCGCATCCCGAGCCAGACCACCAGCCTCTTCGGGACGTGAGTAGCCCCCCCGGTGAGAGACGTCATAGAGGAAAGAGTCGTCCATGAGGCCGAGACGGGATTTGTCTTCGCCTCCGTATGCCTGGCTGGCGGTGAGCGGGCCACCGTAGACCTCATCGTGCATCTGTTTCACGTGCGGAAGATACCTGAGCGTCGCCATCCTGTCAGACGGCAGCACCTCGAAAACCTTATCTATTATGGCTCTGGAACTATCTCCGAGGCCGGTGGGATACGTCGCCGGGACCGGGCCGAGTCCGAGGGGACCAGGCCAGTTCAGGGAGAGCGAGGGCGTGAGGTGATCGTAGACATCGCTCCCATCCTCGCTGTAGTAATGCCATTCTCCGTAGTGGCCGACGAGGCCGATCTCGAGGTGGCTTATGACGTCGGCGTTCTCTTCGAAGATGGGGGCGAGCTGGTCGAGGTGGGAGAGGATTCGAGAGGCCGGAGCGTCGGTCGCTTCGTAGTCCTGGATATTCCACGTGTACACGAAGCGGGGGATGATCTTGAATCCCTCCTCGCGCATCAGCTCGAAGTCGGCCCTCGGATGCCGGTCGAGATAGTCTTCGGATATCTCTTGCGAGCGGTAATCGTAGAGCAGGTAATACTTGCGGATCAGCGAGACGCCGTTCGCCCGGTGCTCACGCAGCTTTTCTACGGTCAGAGCGTAGTCCTCGAAGCCCGGCGGCGGGTTCTGGGGCATCGTCGTGTTGCCGCGCACGTAGACGTTGCCGTCATCGTAGGTGGTCTGCAAAGGGTCTATCGTCACGAACCAGCCGCGCTCCGGATTCGGGAACAGCTCCGCGCTCTCCGAGTAACTCAGGGTCTCGGTCCCGGCGGATCTCAACCCCAGCGCCGAAACCAGCGAGAGCATCGAGAGCCCCCCGCCAAGAGCCGCGAACTTCAGGAAAGACCTGCGGTTCATCCCGCCGGGACCAGGCTCCGGTGCTTTCTCCGTGTTGAATCGCATGGTGTCTCTTGACTGGAACTTCCACTAGAACTTCGGCATCTACACCGTTAGACATATATCACACCGGCCGCTGTATTTATCCAACACGACGGCGAGCGGGACGTACAGCCCCCGTGAGCGGGGGCCGGGAAGAGGCGCATCGCGTCCCCGTTCTTCAGGAGCGCTACGAGAACCATCTCCTCAGAGGCGTCCCCGACCCGGACGTACTAGACCCCGCTGGTGCAGCCTTGCGGGACGGTGTAGGCGAGGTCTTCGATGGGAGAGGGCGGAGCATCCAGCCCCGCCTCCTCGCAGACCGTGATCCTCTGCGCCAAAACCGTCGTGTACGCCATCAGCAAGCTATCTCGGCGTTGCGCCGGGCGTAGAAGTACCAGCACACGGCGATGCAGGCGACGTAGAAGGCGATGAAGAGCATCAGGGCGATCTGCGGGCCACCCGTCGCGCCGATTGAATACTTGTACGCCTGCGGGATGGCGAACCCGCCGTAGGCCCCGATGGCCCCGACGAACCCGATCACGAACGAGCCTTCCTTGAGGCCTATTCTCCGCGCCTCGGTAAGCCCCTCCTCGCTCTTATCAACGGCCATCCGCTCGCGCTCGGTGCGGAATATCACCGGGATCATGCGGTACGTCGAGCCGTTCCCGATACCCGTCAGGGCGAACATGAACATGAACGAGAGGAAGAACCCGGTGAACGAACCGGCCGAAAGAAACGCCAGCACCGACACGACCCCGAGGGCCATCAGGCAGAACGTTACGAGCGTAACCCGCGCCCCGCCGACCTTGTCCGAGACCCAGCCACCGAACGGACGAGCGAGCGAACCAACGACCGGACCGAGCGCGGCGAGCCACGTGACCGAGGCGTACTCGGGGAAGACGATGCCGATCAGAACCGGAAAGCTCGCCGAGAACCCGATGAACGAGCCGAACGTCCCGATGTACAGGAAGCTCATCACCCACGTGTGCTTCCGCTTCGCTACCGGGGCCTGCTCGCGGGGACTCGCCTGGCTGATGTTGAGGTTGTTCATGAAGAAGTACGCGCACACGGCGGCGATGATGATGAGCGGCACCCAGAAGAACGCCGCGTTCTGCAGGTAGACCGTTGACTCCGCCCCCGTCGTAGCGTTGGTCCTGGTCTGTGATCCACCACCGAAGACCGCCCCCATCGCCGCGAAGGCGACGAGGAACGGGACGATAAGCTGCACGACACCGACTCCGAGGTTCCCACCGGCGGCGTTCATCCCGAGGGCCGCACCCTTCTTCTCCCGGGGATAGAAGTACCCGATGTTCGCCATGCTCGACGAGAAGTTCCCGCCCCCGAAACCGCCCAGCGCGGCGGCGACGGCGAACATCCAGAACGGAGTCTCCGGGTTCTGGATGATGATCCCGAGCATAATAGTCGGGATCAGCAGGAGGAGCGCGCTGATGATCGTCCAGTTCCTCCCGCCGAACAGCCCGACCGCGAACGTGTACGGGAACCTCATCGTCGCCCCGATGAGCGGCGGCAGTGCAACGAGCGTGAAGAGCTGCCCCGGTGTGAAGCTGTAGCCGATCAGCGGTAAGAACGCCGCCACTATCGAGAACAACTGCCATACCGCAAACCCGAGGAACTCCGCGAAGATGGAGAAGGTGAGGTTACGTTGGGCGACCTTCCTTCCCGTCTTCTCCCAGAACGCCGGGTCCTCGGGGCGCCAGTCCTCGATCCAGGCCTCGCCCGACCGGGATTTACCCCCGACCCGGTCCCTCAACGTCGTGCCAGATGCCGACATAAAATCCTGCCTTCCTCATAGACCTTCGAGACTCAAAACTCAGGTAGAGGAAAGACCGCCGCAAACCGGCCTCTCTCCTCCACGAAAATGCTAACTAGCATTCACGGGCGCGGTCTTTGGCAGTCCGTCGCAAAATTCGTCGAGTATCTACATGCAAAGTTCATACACCCGGCCAATGTGGAGACGGTCCCGCCGCCGCTACGCTTGCACCCGTGAGAAAGAGTGAGATCAAGAACAAGAGCGGAGCCGGAGGTCTGGAGACGAGTTGAGCGAGAGATGCAGGAACAGCGAAGATTCGGGCTGGATCAAGTCCACCTGCCCCTACTGCGGTGTCGGGTGCGGCGTCGAGGCGACGGTGAAGAAGGGCCGTATCTCCCGCATCCGAGGCGACGGCCAGCACCCCGCCAACTTCGGCAAGCTCTGCCCGAAACCAGGCGGTCTCCCGGAGGACGTTCACTCAGAGGACCGCCTGAAATACCCGATGCGCCGCGCCCGAAAGGGCGGAGAACTCGAACGCGTGAGCTGGGACGAGGCCCTCGCGGAACTCACCGGGAAGCTCTCCGAGTCGCTTGCGAACGGCCCGCAGGCGGCGGCTTTCTACATCTCCGGGCAGCTTCTCACCGAGGACTACTACGCCGTGAACAAGCTGGCGAAGGGCTACCTCCGCACGAACAACCTCGACTCCAACTCGCGGCTCTGTATGACGAGCGCGGTCGAGGGTTACAAGGGGGCCTTCGGGACCGACGGGCCGCCCGCCTCCTACGCCGACATCGCCCGGACGGAGTGCATGCTCGTGTGGGGATCCAACACGGCTGACTGCCATCCCATCGTCTTCGGGCGGATGAAGGAGCGCAAGAAAGACCCGGCGGTGAGGGTAATAGTCGTTGATCCTCGCCGGACGAAGACCTGCGACATCGCGGATATCCACCTGCCTATTCGCCCCGGCACCGACCTCGCCCTGGCGAACGCGATGCTCCGGGTGCTCGTCGCCGAGGACCTGATAGACCGGCGCTACATCGAACGCTACACCACCGGCTTCGAGGAGACGATGCGCGAGGCGAGCGAGTGGAGCCCCCGGCGTGCGGCGAGGGTGTGCGGCGTCTCCGGGAACGAGATCGTACGGGCGGCGAGGATGTTCGGGGAGGCGAAGTCAGCCCTGAGCCTCTGGACGATGGGCGTTAACCAGAGCACCGTCGGGACGCTCAAAAACCGGGGGATCATAAACCTCCACCTCGCCACCGGAAACCTCGGCAAACCCGGCGCCGGGCCGTTCAGCCTGACCGGGCAACCGAACGCCATGGGCGGCCGCGAGACGGGCGGCCTTTGCGCCGGTCTCCCCGGTTACCGCACCGTCACGAACGAGGCCCAGCGCCGCGAGGTCGAGGAATACTGGGGCGTCGCGGAAGGCAGCATCAGCCCGACCCCCGGCCTCCCGGCGACCGAGATGTTCCGCTCGGCGGAGGCCGGTGAGGTGGACTTCATGTGGGTCGTCGCCACGAACCCGGCGGTCTCCATGCCGGACCTCGCCCGCACGAAGCGCGCCCTGAAAAACGTCCCGTACCTCGTCGTGCAGGACTCCTACCCGACCGAGACGACCCGTTACGCGGACCTCGTGCTGCCCGCCGCAGGGTGGGGCGAGAAGGAGGGCACGATGACCAACTCCGAGCGGCGGGTGAGCCTCGTCACGAAGCTCGTCGAGCCGGCCTACGAGGCACGGGCGGACTGGAGGGTCTTCTCGGAGGTGGCCGGACGGCTCGGTTTCGGGGAAAACTTCGCCTGGAACTCCGCCTCGGAGGTCTTCGAAGAGTTCGTCGGCCTGACGCGTGGAACACCGGTCGAGATGGTCGGCCTTACCCGCAAGCGGCTCGCGGAACGTCCGGCGCAGTGGCCCGTACCGGCCTCGCTCTTCGACGAGAACCGCATCGGGCTGTTCCCCCGCTCGGCGCCGCGTTTCGGGCTGCGTGAGCCGGACGAGCACCCCGGCACACCCCGCCTCTACGTCGGCGGCAAGTTCAACACCCCGGACGGGAAGGCCCGCTTCTGCCCCACGCCGCACGAGGGGCTCTGGGAGTCACCGTCGGCTGAGTACCCGCTCACCCTCTCGACCGGTCGCATCAAGAATCAGTGGCACACCATGACCCGCACCGGGCGGTCCAAGAACCTCACCCGCGGCCTCGAAGGCGGCCCTTTCGTAGAAGTCCACCCGAGAACGGCGAAGGGCGCGGACCTGACCGACGGCGAAGCGGTGAAGATAGCCTCGGAGCGGGGCTCGTTCACCGCGAAGGTCGTCGTTACGGAGGACATCGAGCCGGGGACGGTCTTCGCGCCGTTTCACTGGGGCGACCTCTGGACGGACGGTGGCTCCGTCAACGAGACGACCCACGATGCCTCGGACCCCATCTCCAAGGAGCCGGAACTGAAAGGCGCGGCGGTCAGGCTGGAGCCGGTCGCCGGAGAACCGCCGAAGTCGGTCGGGTTCCCGGTCGCGGCCGGGAAAGGGCGTGGGTGATCCCCGTGCATCCATCTGAGAGCTACTTCAAACCTGCTGGAAAGGATCTGCTATGAGCGAGGGAGATACGAAGACGACAGCCACGACGAAGATAACCGTAGTGGGCAACGGGAACGCCGGGGCCACGCTGGTGGACAGTCTGCTGGCGAAGGGCGGTGACGGGGTAAAGATAACGGTCTACGGCGACGAGCACGTCGGGGCGTACGACCGCATCCGGCTCTCGGAGTACATGGCCGGGGAGATAGACCTCTCCGGCATCGGGCTGCGAAGCGACGACTGGTACCGCGACAACAACGTCCGCTTCCGGCGCGGCGTCCGGGTAGAAGAGATAGACACCGAGGCGAAACAGACTCGCGGCACGGACGGCGACTGGGTCGCCTACGACAAGCTCGTCCTGGCGACCGGCTCGTCGTCGTCCGTACCGGAGATACCGGGCCGGGACAAGGAGGGCGTCTTCGTTTTCCGCACGGTGCGCGACGTGGAGGAAATGCTCGAAGCCTCGCCCAGAAAGGCCGTCGTCATCGGGGGCGGGTTGCTCGGGCTGGAGGCCGCCTACGGCCTGACCAACCACGACGCGGAGGTAACGGTGCTGCACCGTTCGCCGCACCTGATGAACCAGCAGCTCGACCCGACCGCCGGGAAGATGCTCACGAAGAAGGTCGAGGAGCTCGGGATCAGCGTCCAGACCGGGGCGAATACGGACGAGATACTCGGCAACGGCAAGGTCGAGGGCCTGAAGCTCGTTGACGGGCGCGAGTTGGAGGCGGACATGGTCGTGATCTGCACCGGAATAGACCCGAACGTTCACCCCGCTCACGGCACCCGCATCGAGGTCGGCAACGGCATCCTCGTCAACGAATATATGGAGACGAACATAGACAGCGTCTACGCCGTCGGGGAATGCACCGAGTTCGAGGGGCAGCTCATCGGCCTTGTCGCCCCGGCCCTTGAGCAGGTTCGCGTCGTCGTGGACACCATCCTCGGCGGGCGGGAGCAGACCTACAAAGGCTCCGGCGCGGCCACGAAGCTGAAGGTCGCCGGGCTCGACCTCGTCTCGGCGGGCGACGCCTACGGACGGGACGAAGGCTCGGAGGAGATAGTCTCCTCCAACCCGGTCGACGGCGTCTACCGGAAAGCCGTTATCAAGGACGGGAAAGTCACCGGGACTGTGCTGCTCGGAGACGTGGCCGCGAGCCTCCAGATGACCGACGCCGTCAAGCGCGGCGCGCCCGCCGAGGAGGTCGTCGGCCTCATAACCGGGGCGGTGGACGTATCGGAGATGGAACTGGACCTGCCGGACGAGGCGCAGGTCTGCGACTGCAACGGCGTAACGAAGGGTCGGATCGTCGTGACGATAGAAGACCTGAAGCTGAAGAAGCTCTCGGACGTGGTCGAGAAGACGACGGCCGGGCGGAGTTGCGGGACGTGCAAGTCGCTCGTCGGGAAGATACTGGAGCAGACCGCAGGTGAGGTCGAGGTCGAGAAGAACTACGCCTGCAAGTGCCAGGAGCTCACCGCCGACGACCTCAGGGCGATGATCAAGTCCAAGAACCTCAAGAGCGTCTCCGAGATCGGGGCTTCCTGCGGCGCGGGCAAGATCTGCCCGGACTGCAAACCCGCCCTGACCTACCTTGTTTCCTCCACCAACCTCGGCAAGCACAAAGAGGAGCGGCACGCCCGGCACATCAACGACCGGGTCCACGCCAACATCCAGAACGACGGGACGTTCTCCATCGTCCCGAGGACGCGGGGCGGCGTAACCACGCCAGATGAACTGCGGCGTATCGCCGACGTCGCGGACAAGTACGAGGCGAGGATGGTCAAGATCACAGGCTCCCAGCGCCTCGACATCCTCGGGGTGAAGAAGGAGGATTTGCCGAAGGCGTGGGAGGACCTCGGGATGCCCTCGGGGCACGCGTACGGCAAGGCGTTCAGGCAGGTCAAGACGTGCGTAGGGACGGACTTCTGCCGTTTCGGGGTCGGTGACTCGACGAAGCTCGGCATCGAGATCGAGAAGGACTTCGAGAACCTCTACACCCCCGCGAAGGTGAAGATGGCCGCCTCGGGCTGCCCGCGTAACTGCGCCGAGGCGAGCGTCAAGGATATCGGCCTCATCGCGGTCGAGGGTGGGTGGCAGGTCTACATCGGCGGCGCGGCGGGCCTCGACGTGCGCAAGGGCGACGTGCTTGCGACCGCCGGGTCGGAGCAGGAGGCGAAGGACATCACGAGGACTTTCATGCAGTTCTACCGCGAGAACGCGCACCCGAAGGAGCGCACCTACGACTTCGTCCCGCGCGTCGGCCTCGATAAGATAAAGGAGATAATCCTCGACGAGGAGTCCGGTGAGCCAGAGCGTCTCAGGAAACGTCTGCGGGACGAACGGTCCGCGACGGGTGATCCGTGGCTGGAGCGAATCGAGAACCAGACGAAGAACCAGTTCGCCGGGGAGGTGAAGGTATGACGACGAGCGATCCGAAGAACTCCGGCGAGTGGAAGAAGGTCTGCATGGCCGAGGATGTGCCGTTGCTGGAAGGCCGCCGCGTCGTCGTGGACGGCTTCTACATCGCCCTCTTCAACACGGAGGAGGGTTTCTACGCAACCGTAGACGTATGCCCGCACCTCGGGGGGCCGCTCTCAGATGGTGAGATCGCCGCGACGACCGTCTCCTGCCCGCTGCACGGGAGGAAGATCGAGCTAACGACCGGCGAGGTGACGAACGACGACCTCTCCCGCGTGGCGACCTTCCCCGTAAAGGTGAAGGATGAACACGTTATGCTCGACGTAAGCGCGCTATCCTCGCGCATCGTGGGTAAGAAACGCTGTACGGCGCGCGACGCCGACGGCGACGATGACAATGACGAACAGCGGGAAGAGGTGGCGTGACCCTGACGGAAGAACCCCGAATGAAAGCTCCGCGCTCCCGACCCGGCGAGGCGTTCCGCGCCCTCCTGAGGGACCGCGCTCGCGGTCCGGCCCACCTTGGCCCCATCGCCCCCGAGACGTGCGAGCGGGCGCTGGGGATGATCCTCTCGGGCGAGGCGACGCCCGCGCAGGCGGCCGGCTTCCTCCTCGTCGGACGCGCCGCCGGGGATTCCCCGGAAGAACTCGTCGCCTACACTCGGGCGATGCGCCGCTTCGTGCGCGAGGTCCCGACCGGAGGCCCCGTCGTTACCGTCTCGGGCGGCTTCGACGGTAAGCTGCGCACGATGAACGTCGGGGCGGCGGCCTCGCTCGTCGCGGCCGCTGCGGGCACGAAGGTCGTCCACCTCGGCGGGGAGGGCATCCCGCCGAAGGAGGGCCGCACCGTCTTCGACGCGCTCCGAAACCTCGGGTTGGACACGCCGCAGAGCCTCGAAGGATCACGCCGCTCTCTGGGCCTGCACGGCTTCGCGGCCATCTCCCCGGAGCATTACCTGCCGCCCCTTCACGCGCTCACGGGCCTCAGGTGGGAGATGACCCGCCGGACGGTCCTGAACGTCGTGGAGAAGCTGGTCTCCCCCGTTCCCGGTTCGCCGCTCACGGTCGGGGTGACGCACGCCTCGTCCATCGAGTCCGTCCCGAAGGCCCTCGTTCGGCTCGGCACCCCGCTCGCGCTGGTGTATCAGGCGATAGAAGGTTCAGATGAGGCCCCGCTCGACGGTACGTCCGCGCTCGCCCTCATCAGGGGGGACGACATCGAGCATTTCAGGCTGGATCCCGCCTCGCTCGGACTCGGGCGTGCTGCGCGCGCGGACGTCCCCTGGGCCGATGAAGGGGAAGAAGCTCGGGTTCTGAGATCCACCCTGGCGGGCGAACCCGGCCCGATCTTCGACCTCGTCCTCTACAACGCCGCCCTGCGGCTCTGGATGCATGAGGGAGCAGGTGGGAAATTAAATGACGCGGTGGAGCAAGCACGAGAGGCCCTCTCGTCCGGCGCGCCTGCGAACCTCCTGGAAGACCTCGCAACCGAGCATAACGATTGCTGGACGGCGAGTTAGAGGAGTCGGAGATTTCAAGACGCTCTCGCGGATTAGACGCGGCCTCGATCAGGGGCTACCCTGTCATCAGGAACGTGGGGAAGCCCGGATTCCGGGTCTAACAGTCCAGTATCTCGTCGGGGCCAGGGAAGGGAGGACACATGCCAAGCAACGAACCGACCGACCGAAGGGTCGGACTGGAGCAAGAGTTCTTCCTGGTAGATGAGGAGGGTAGAGTCTCCGACCGGGCCGATGAGTTCCTCGAGCGATGCCGGGCGGTTGCGGTCGCCTCCGAGCTGGACGCAGACAGCTTCTCCGGCGAATGCACCTTCGGGATGATCGAGGTCAAGACCGGTCCGAACCGGGAGTTCTCCGCTTTGAAGGAGGACTATCTCACGAACGTTGAGGCGGCCATTCGGGCCGGGCGGAAGTCCGGGGTGAGGCTCTATCCGCTCGGGACGTACCCGCTGCCGTTCACGCCGGACTTCAGACACGACGACCGCTACGAGGCGCAGGTCAGGACGATAGGCCGGGAGAAATTCATGCCCGCCGGGCGGTGTGTCGGGGTCCACATGCACTTCGAGGTGATGCCGGGGGTCATCGACCGGGACGAAGTCATCTCGCAAGACGCACCGCTTGCAAGCGTCTCGGAGCTCGTCAGGCTCTACAACCTGATGACGGCGATGGACCCGGCCCTCATCTCTCTGACCCGTTCCTGCCCGTACTACGAGGGCCGCCTGACGAAATTGGCTGCCCGCACGGCCTTCTACCGGGGGAGCCGGAAGTTCGGCTGGGAGGGCGTCTACTCGGAGCTTCCCGAACTCGGTGGGCTGCACCCTTACGCAAGGAACGCCGAAGACCTCGTGGATCGTCAGATCGAAGGCCGTGAAGTCTGGCTGCGGGCGATGAGGAAGGCCGGGACGGACGGTAACCTTGGTGCTATGTCCAAGACGATCCTCGACCTCTGCTGGCGGCCCGTGCGCGTTAGCCAGAACAGCACGGTCGAGGTGAGGAGCATGGACGGCAACTACCCGTACCTCGTCCTCGCCACTGCCTCGCTTCTCCGGGCGGCTGCCGGGCGCGTCGTGGACGAGGAACTCGCGGTCGAACCGGCGACGGGCCTCAAGACCTTCGAGACGATGCCGGGCCGCCTCTACCTGCCGGACTTCGACTTCGTCAGCGGCGAGCTGCTCGAAGAGTCCGTAACCAGAGGGGTAGGCTCCGAGATCGTGCGAGCCTACCTCGACTCGCTCTTCGAGTTCGCCCTCGAACACGTCGGGGCGGATTCGGAAGAGGGCCGGGCGATGCTGGAGCTACGAGACCCGAGTAACGGGTCCTACCGCACCACCGAGTCAGAAGTCTGCCGAAACCGGTCGGGAGACACGGTTATCGGGGAGGAGGAAGGTCTCGCCCTCGTCCGGGAGGCCTGCGACCGGCTAGAGAGCGAGTTTTCGGAGTGCGAGGTCGCCGCGTCCGGGGATGCGATCGGGCTGTAGTCTTCAGCGTTTCTATACGCCGCGCCTGCCGGTCTGCTGATTGTCGTGGATGGAGTGTCGTTGGGCTCTACGTAGTCCGATTGGCGTGAAGTGGTGATTCGACGGTCTCTCACCGACTTGCCGTAGCTCTGCTTGACATCATTCTCATAGCCGGAGCGGCGAGGCGGCGAGAAGCGAGCGACGTTTTCGGTGGGTGGGTTTCTCCGGGTAGTTCTAGCCGAGGGTGATGCTGAAGACCCACGTTGCGAGGGCGAAGATGGTAATCGTGATCAGGACCATCCCGATTACGTTGAGCCAGATCCCGGCCCTGACCATCTGCAGTATCGTTACGTGGCCGGAGCCGAAGACGATGGCGTTCGGCGGGGTTGCGACCGGGAGCATGAACGCGCACGAGGCCGCAAGGGCCGCCGGGACGACGAGCAGCAGCGGGTCGAGGTCGACCCCGACGGCGACGCCGCCGAAGATCGGGAGCAGCGCGGCCGCGGTCGCGGTGTTGCTCGTGAGCTCGGTGAGGAAGATGACCGCCGCCGTTACCGCGACTACGAACAGGAGAATCGGAATCCCCGCAAAGCCCGCGAAGCTGTCTCCGATCCACTGGTCCACCCCGGTCGCCGAGACCGCTGCGGCGAGGCTCAGACCGCCGCCGAAGAGCAGCAAGACCCCCCAGGGCAGGTTCAGAGCCGTGCGCCAGTCAAGAGTGAAGACCCCGTTCCTCGCGTCCACCGGAATGGCGAAGAGGGCGATCGCGGCGGCGATGGCGATGCTCGAATCCTCGAGGCCGCCGAGGCCCGGTAGACCGGAGAGAGCCTGACGAAAGACCCAGAAGAAGGCCGTGGTCACAAAGACGGCGAGGACTATCTTCTCTCCCCGGCTTATGGGGCCTATCTCGTCCAGCTGGCCCCGGATCAGCTCCTTCCCGCCGGATATTTCGCTTATCTCCGGCGGATAGACGAAGCGCGTCAGGACAAGCCAGGCGAGGAACAGGAATACGACCGCGAGCGGCAGACCTACGAGCATCCACTGCCCGAAGCCGATGGTTATATCGTAGGTCTCTTGCAGGAACCCGGCCATGAAGAGGTTGGGCGGCGTCCCGATCAGCGTCGCCACCGAACCGATGCTCGCCGCGTAAGCGATGCCCAGCATCAACCCGACCGCGAAGTTCGAGGCTCCGGCTCCGGTCAGGTCGGCGGCGGACTCCCCGGACGCCGATTCGCCAGACTCCCCCCCTTGCCTCTCACCCGTCAGGACGAGGGTGAGGACGCTCAGGCCGATAGGGAGCATCATCACGGTCGTTGCGGTGTTGCTGACCCACATGCTGAGGAAGGCCGTTGCGATCATGAAGCCCCCGATGACACGCACCGGCTGGGTACCGACGGCGAGGATGGTTACGAGCGCGATCCTCCGGTGCAAACCCCAGCGCTGCATAGCGAGGGCGATCATGAACCCCCCCATGAACAGGAAGATGATGTCGTTTGCATAGGGGGCGGTCGCGTCTTCTCTCCCGACCGCCCCGAAGAGCGGGAACAGCACTATCGGCAGGAGGGCCGTCGCCGGGAGCGGCAACGCCTCCGTCACCCACCAGACCGCCATGAGAAGCCCCACCGCCACGACGATCACGCCTTCCGGCGAAAGCCCTCCGGCCCCGGTCGGGAGCAGGAAGTAAGCCAGCAATGCAACGACGGGCCCCAGAAAACGCCCGACCCAGGCCCGCGTGGAGATCCGAGTCTCCTCGGTGACATCGCCCATCTCCGGCGTGTCGGCGAGATCCCGGCCCTCTGGATTTCGCTCCCGACGGTCGTCCTTTCCCTCGGACATGATTCCCCCTGTCCTCTCCCCTGATCGGGGTGTATCTTACTGCTCCTACCTCCTCACGAATGCAAGACAGATTAGCAGTTTTACGCAGGCTTCGGGCGGAGGTCTCCCCGGTCTCTCAGCTACGCGTCCGGCGACGCTGAAGGGTCGCCTGCAGACGCCGGGCCTGCTCGTGATCGCGAACGGCGTCCCAGAGCTTGCCGTCCGGGACGGTTACGTACCAGCGATCGGTCTTGTAGCCGTAGCTGCGCTTGAGCATCCTGACGGATTCTCCGGTGAAGTAGAGCGTGTACAGGAG
>JBPCNU010000179.1:0-9207 GCA_051000975.1 Rubrobacter sp. | reverse complement strand
CGACGTTCTCCTTGAGGCGCTTGATGCCCTCCTCGGCGTACGTCGAACGCCTGCGTCCCTCGAACGTGAACGGACGAGTAACGACCCCGACGGTCAACGCGCCGCCCTCCCGAGCGAGCTTCGCCACCACCGGAGCCGCGCCGGTACCCGTGCCGCCACCCTTGCCAGCGGTAACGAAAACCATGTCCGCCCCGCGAATAGCCTCCTCGATCTCGGACTTACTCTCCTCGGCGGCCTCCATCCCGATCTTCGGATCTGCACCGGATCAAAGACCCCGCGTCAGCTTCTCACCAATGTGAATCTTCTGATCAGCGTCGCACATCTGTAGAGCCTGCACGTCCGTATTGATCGCGATGAACTCCACCCCTTGGAGGCCGGAGCCGATCATCCGGTTCACAGCGTTGGTCCCGCCGCCACCGATGCCTACGACCTTGATCACCGCCAGATAGTTAGTTCCCGCGTCCAACATTCTCTCCCAGCCTCCATGAAACCTTTGCCAGTCCGCTCAAAAACACCTCGTCCTCAGCGCAAATTTCTCATCCGCTTCGGAACCAGCCTCTTACTAACTCCGCAATGCTACCAAAACTCAGAACTGACGCACCTTTACCTTTGATTACACGGTTATTGTTTTTGGCTGCGAAGTGCAGTAGTCCGACGGCCGTTGAATACTCAGGCTCCTGTAGAGGTTTACCCTTGGCGCGATGGAGTCCGGGCGCGGCGACCCTGGCTTTGGAGCCGACGATCTCCTCCGTAAGTTCGACCATTCCGTCGAGTCTGGAGCCTCCTCCGGTGAGGATCACACCGCTGGTTACGCGGTCGAGGACGTTTGCGGACTGCAGGGAATCTCTGGCATATTCGAGAATCTCCCGCGCCCGGTATTCGAGGATCTGAGCGATAAAGCTAGCGTTGTAGTGTCGGTCTCCGAGCCTGACGGCGGCGACGGAGTCCACCGCTCTGGAGATGACGGTTCCGTACCTGAGCTTCAGCCTTTCGGCATCTTCAAAGGGAATCTTCAGCCCGTAGGCTACGTCCGAGGTGAGGCTCTGGCCGCCGAGGGGGATCACGGCGGTATGCACGAGGGTATTTTCCACAAAGACGGCGAGATCGGTCGTGCCTCCGCCGATATCCAGGAGGATGCAGCCTCGCTCCCGGTCGCGCTCGGTGAAGCAGGATTCGGCGGAGGCCAGTGGTTCGAGGACTACGTTCGAAACCCGAATACCGCAGTCCTCGACCGCCCGGATGAGATTCTGAATACTCGAAACCGAACCGCTCACCACATGAGCGCGCATCGTAACCTTCCTCGCGGAGAGGCCAACGGGGTTCGTCACCCCCTCCGTCTCATCAAGGACGTAAACTCGCGGCACTACCTGGATGATCTCCTTATCCTCGCCGACCGTGATGTTCGCAGCCTCGACCTCGAGCCTCTTGAGAAGGCGGCTTCCCACCTCCGTATTTCGACCGCGATTGAGCAGCGTGACCTCGGTATTTCTGGACGATACATGCCCCCCTGCAATGCCCACGACAGCGGTGCTGTTCTGCCCTCCGCAGGCCTCGACGGCCTCGGCTATAGACTCTGCGGCGAGCTTGCGGTCCACGACGACGCCTCGCTTCAGACCTCGGCTCGGGGCCTCACCGTAGTTCACGACTTCGACCGTGCCACGCCGGGGATCCACGCGCCCGGAGATAGCAACCACTTTGGTCGTGCCGATATCTATCCCAAAATAAAGAGCCTGCGGCATCGAGAACTATCCCGCCGGGGTCTCTGGCTCGGGCGAGCTTCCGGCTCCGATTGACCCGGTACTATCGGCGCGATCCGTCCCCCCAGACGCGCTCACGATGATCCTTCCCGGCGAGCGGAGGTCGAAGACGGCTGCCTCCGGGTTCTCCCGAAAGACGTCGCCAAGAGCTTCGATCTGCTCCGTTTTGACCGAATCCGAGAGCAGAATCTTCCGCCCCGCGACCGTTGCCGAGATCCCCTCGACCCCGACCGAATCTACCGATTCCAGTCCGGCCCCGCCATCCTCAATGGCCCTCGCCACCGCGAGTACCTCTGAGGTCTGCCAACTTTCAAGCTCAACGACCGGCAGGTCCATATCCCCGTCTCCTGGAAGAGATGCCCCATCAGAGGCCAGAATCTCGGTCTTACCATCAACGCTCGCTCGAAGTACAGCGACCCTTTCATCTACGTCAACTATAACTTCACGCTTTTGCCAGTCCCGGCTAATGGTGGCGTCTTCAACCCAGGGGCTAGCCTCTATCTCTTCTTTGAGGGAGGCGGCGTTGAGAGTAAGGAGGCTGGTACGGGAAGAAACCAGTTGTTCGACCTTGGATTTCGGGAGCATCTCGGTTCCTTCGACGGAGACGCTTTCGAGGGGGAAAGCTACGTACGCTCCAACGAAAATAGTGGCTGCGGCCACGACTCCGGCAGCGACGGAGACGATGGTCGTGCTCAAGATGCGAGTAGTGAGCTTTCTTCGCGCTTTCCTCAAAGTATCGTCAGGAATTCCTCACCGGTGCGCGAGATATCACCGGCTCCGAGGGTAACCACGGTGTCGCGGTCTGCGGAGATCTCCTTGAGGATCGAGGGTATGGAATCCTTGTTCGGAACGAAGTAGACCTCCGGGCGAGTGTTCTGGGATTCGCAGATTGCGTCTACGATCAGCTTCCCGTTCACCCCTGGCTCGGGTGGTTCGCCGGAACCGTATACCTCGGTTATGACGACGGCGTCAGCCGCTCCGAACGAGTCCCCGAACTCGCGGTAGAGCTTGCGGGTTCGCGAGTAGCGATGTGGCTGGAAGACGGCGACGACTCGCCCCGGCTCCGGCGTAGTGGCGCGAGCGACGTCGAGCGTCGCGAGGATCTCGGTCGGATGATGAGCGTAATCGTCCACCACCCTCACACCGGATTTCTCGCCCTTGATCTGGAACCTCCGCCTCACCCCGCTGAAGTCGTGGAGGGTGAGGGCCGCTTCGTAGGCATCGTGGCCGAGCCAGCGAGCGATGGCGACGGCGGCGAGGGAGTTGAGTATATTGTGACGACCGTGAACCCCGAGCTTGACCGGGCCGCGTTCCTTGCCGCCGTCATAGAGGATGTATTCGTCGGAGGAGATCACCTCTGCCCGGAGATCGCCGGACTCGATGCCATAGGTAGTAACCGGGCAGGGAGACGTGGCGGCGGCCTCGAGGCAGTTCTCATCGTCGGAGCAGACAACCAGATACCCGGTTTCGGGGAGATCGGAGACGAACTCCCCGAAGGTGTCCTTCACGTCCTGAAGCGAGGAATAGAAATCCGGGTGATCGAACTCGATGTTCGTGATCACGGCGGCTTCGGGGTGGATCTGGAGCAGCGAGCGGTCGCTCTCGTCGGCCTCCGCGACGATGAGGTCCGTGCGCCCGAAGGCGACGTTCGAGCCGATGTCGTTCAGCTCGCCGCCGACGAGGGCGGTCGGGTTCTCTCCGAGCTTGATCAGGGCGTGGGTCGTCATGCTCGTGGTGGTCGTCTTGCCGTGCGTTCCGGCGACGGCGATGCCGCAGCCCTCCGCCACGATCATGCCGAGCGCGGCGGCTCGCTGGATCACGGGTATCGAACGACGACGTGCCTCCAGCACGTCGATGTTCGTCTTCGGGATGGCGGTCGAGACGACGACGAGTTCCGAGTCGCCGAGCTGTTCGGGCGAATGACCGATGAAGACCGTAATGCCGATCTCCTCCAGCCGCTTCGTCGGCACCGACTCCTTCAGATCAGACCCGATAACGTCGTTGCCCATCCGCTTCAGAACCTCGGCGACGCTGCTCATCCCGGCCCCACCGATGCCAACCATGTATATCTTGTGCTTCTTCATCTCTCGCCTCCGTCGAATTTTCCTGCGCCCACGAGCCTCTTTGCAACCGCGTCCGAGGCCCCCGGCGTAGCCAGAGATTTCATCGCTCCGGCGAACCTTTCACGTCGGGCATCGTCGCCGAGCAAGCCTTCGACCCTGTCTCGCACTGTCCCCGCGTTTACGTCGGAGTCGAGGAGGAGTTCCGCCGCCCCGCGCTCCGTAAAGTACCTCGCGTTGTGTAGCTGATGATCCCCAGTCGCATGAGGGAAAGGGATCAAGACCGCAGCCCGACCGACCGCCGCAACGTCGAAGAGCGACCCCGCCCCGGCCCGGCTTACTATAACGCTAGACGCCGCGATGTAACGCCAGATGTCGTCCACGTACTCGAGGATCACGTGCCGCGTATTATCGGTTGAGAGCTGCGGATAATCTCGTCGTCCCGCGACCTGCACGACGGTGTAGGAGGTCGAGGTCTTCTCCCGGAAGGCCCCTTCAGCGGCGGTGTTCAGCTTCAGCGCGCCCCCGCTCCCCCCGAAGATCAGGGCGACCGGAGGCTCCAGACCGAGTTTTTCGAGAGCTTCGTCCCGCGAAACGTCGAAGAACTGTCTGCGCGTCGGCATACCGACCTCGATGGCGTTCTGGAGGTTCTCGGAGGCCGCCGGGAAGGTGATGAAGTTCTTGCGGGTGAAGCGTCCGGCTATCTTGTTGACGCGCCCGGGGACGGAGTTCTGCTCGTGAAGGAAGGTGGGGATGCCGAGGGAGCGGGCCGCTGCCACGGCGGGTGCGCTCGCGTATCCCCCGACGCCGAGGACGGAGACGGGGCGTATCTCGGAGAGGAGCCTTCGGCACTTCGCGGCAGCGCGGGCGAAGAGCGCGCCCGATTTCAACCGAGCGATCGGATTTCCAGTGAAGCCGGAGAGCGGCAGGGAGTGGAGCCGGAACCCAGCCTGCGGCACGAGCGTCGCCTCGATGCCGCACGTTGATCCAATGAACTGCGCCTCCACCCCGAAATCTCTCAGGGACTCAGCCACGCAGAGGGCGGGGATCGCGTGTCCCCCCGTCCCGCCGCCCGCGATGATCACCGTCTCGACCGTGTCTGCCGGACGCTCGCCTGCGGCCCTGTTTTCGTTCTCGCTCGTCAATGCCCCTCGTTTTTCCGTAGCTTTTCTTTGAGTTTGCCGGTTTGCGTCTCCTTGTCGGCTTCGCAGCGCTTGCCCGCTCGGTGTCCTCGGAGATCCTGTAGAGGATACCGATGGCGGCGAAGCAGACTATAAGGCTGGACCCACCGTAGCTTATAAACGGGAGGGTGATCCCGGCCAGCGGCAAGACTACCATTGCTGCGCCCATGTTGAAAACCGCCTGCACCGAGAACATCGTCGTCAGCCCGCTTGCAATACAGCGAGCCATCACCGTCGGGGCTTTCAGGGCGATACGGTAGCCCAGCACCGCGAGCGTCCCAAAGGAGAGGATAACGACCGCCATCCCGACGAGGCCAAGTTCCTGCCCGATAAGGGCGAAGATCATATCCGTCTGGACCTCCGGGATGGAGACGCTCTCCCCACCCGCTCCGGCCCCGATGCCGAGGAAGTCCCCGGCTTTTATCGCGATCATGGACTGCACCACCTGATAGCCCGAACCATCCGCCACGGTCCAGGGGTCCAGGAAAGTCATGAACCGGTCGCGGCGGTAAGGCTCCGTGATCATGACCAAGATCAGCGCGACGAAACCCGCCCCGCCCGCGATGAGCAGGTCTCGCGTCCTGACCTCGGACGCCCAGAGCGCGCCCGCCGCACCGCACAGCAGCACCACCGAGGTACCGAAGTCCGGCTCTACAAGGACCAGCCCGGTCAGAAGCCCCACCGCCCCGAGCGTCTTGAACGGCATCCCCGAACCCTTCGGCAGCCGGGCCAGAGCGCAGCTGAGCACCAGCACCGCCGCGAGCTTCGCGAACTCCGACGGCTGAAGGCTGAAGAGACCGAGGTCTATCCAACGCCTCGCCCCACCAACCGTACTCCCGATGCCGGGGATCAAGACAAGGACGAGCAACCCGAGGACAAGGAAATAGTAGTATTTCGCGACCTCCCGCCAGGCCGTATAACGCACGCGACGGGCGAGAAAAAAGGCCCCGAGACCGAGACCGAGATGACCGCCGCGCACCACGAGATAGTGCGGCCCGAAATCCCGGTACGTCGCCGAGTAGACCATGATCACACCGAGCAGCGACAGCCCTAGCGCGATGATGAAGAGCAGCGAGCGAGTCGAACTCACCCTGCTTCACCGTCTCTCGCCAGTCGGGCGAAGACGTCGCCCCTCTCGGCGTAACCGGAGAACTCATCGAAGCTTGCGCAACCCGGCGAGAGCAACACCACATCCCCGCGCCGCGCTATCTCTCTGGCGACTCTCACGGCATCTCGAAGGCCGTCCACCAGAGTCGCTCGCCCTCCGAAGCCGCTTTCTTCAAGCCACCGGTAGAGACGCGGCCCGGCCTCGCCGCAGCATATGACCGTCCGACCGACCGCGAGGTGAGGCGCAACCTCTGAGAAGTCCGTATCCTTCTCAGAGCCGCCGAGGATCAGGACAACCGACCTCCCGGCGAAACTGGAGAGCGCGGCCACGACCGCCGCCGGGTTCGTCGCCTTCGAGTCGTCGACCCACGTTATCCCGCCGGTCTCCGCGACGGTCTCTATCCGGTGCGGCTTCGGCCCGTACGCGAGTAATCCTTCTCGTGCGGCCTCCAGGCTCACCCCGAGCTTCATAGCAGCGGAGGCCGCGAAGAGCGCGTTCTCGAGGTTGTGCGGCCCATCGAACGGAAGTTCACTCGCCCGCACGATTCGCTCCCCCTTAACGATGAGTTCTCCGCTTTCGGTGACGAGCGTGTTTCCCTCACCGACTATCACCGGCCTCGCGGTCAGCCCGCTAGCCGCTTCACGTCCGACGGGGTCGGTCCCGCTTACGAGGGCGAGGTCGGAGTTTCTCTGACCGTCGAAGACGGCGAGTTTGTCGCGCACGTACTCATCGTAAGAGGAATGCCAGTTGAGGTGATCCGGCCTGACGTTCAACAATGAAGCAACCTCGAACCCCGGCTCCGGCAGGTAATGCAACTGAAACGACGACACCTCGAGAACTAGCCGCCCCGCCTCTCGCACCTCATCCACGCAGCCCGTCAGAGCGCACCACGAGTTCCCCGCGAGGACGTTGGACAACCCTGCCGCATCGAGTATCCCGGCGGTCATATCCGCGACGGTCGTCTTGCCGTTCGTCCCGGTCACGGCCGTTACGCACACCTCGCCTCCGAGCATCTCGAGCCCGAGCCCGACCTCGGAGAGCACGGGAATTCCACGCTCCCCGGCGGCGACCAGAACGGCATCCGAAGGTCTCACGCCGGGGCTCGCTACGACGCGCTCGACGTCTTCCAGCACCTCCGGCCCGGCCCCGAGGACGGTGGCGAAGTCAAGCCCGGCGGCGACGCGGCGGAGGCTCTCGTCGTCCTCGCTGTCGGCGGCGGTGACTTCCATCCCAGCGGCTTCGAGAGCGCGGATCGAGGCGAGGCCGGACTCACCGAGCCCGTAGACAAGAGTTCGTTTGCGACCCATCAGACGTTGTAGAGGAAGAGGTAGTAGACGATAAACCCGAGGGCGGCGAAGACCGATTGGATGATCCAGAACCGCACCACCACCTTGTTCTCCTCCCACCCGATGAACTCGAAGTGATGATGAATCGGGGCCATCTTGAAGACCCGCTTACCCGTCAGCTTGAACGAGGCGACCTGCAGGATGACCGAGGCCGCCTCGATCACGAACAGCCCGCCGATTATCGGCAGGAGCATCTCCGTCTTCGTCAGAACCGCGGCAGCGGCGAGCATACCGCCGATAGCGAGCGAGCCCGTGTCGCCCATGAATATCTGCGCCGGATGCGAGTTGTACCAGAGAAAGCCGATGATCCCCCCGACCATCGCCCCGCAGATGACCGCGAGGTCGTACTGCCGCTCCAGAAATGCTATCGCCGTGTAGCAGAGCAGCGCGATGCCGCCTGCTCCCGCCGCCAGCCCGTCGAGCCCGTCCGACAGGTTCACCGCGTTCGTCGTCCCGACGATAACGAGCAGCATCAGAACGCTGAAGAGCGCGACGCTTACCATCCCCGGACCCAGCACGAGGTTGAACGAAAGTCCTGGGATCACGACGTTCTGCGTAACACCGACGAAGTAAATCGCCATCACGTCCGCCACGATGACCGAGAGCGAGAGCAGGATGAACTTCGCCTTCACGCTCAAGCCTTCGTTGTGGCGTTTGGTGATCTTCTGCCAGTCGTCGTACAGCCCGATACCCGCCGAGACCGCAACAAGGATAAGGGCCGTGAACGTCGCCGGGTTCGGCCTCGATACCACGACGAGAGCCGCCACCACCCCGACGAGGAAGACGACCCCGCCCATCGTCGGGGTTCCGGCCTTGATCAGGTGCGTCTGTGGCCCCTCTTCCCGGATGAACTGCCCGAACTTCTTCGTCTGGAGAAACACTATGAACTTCGACCCGAGCGCGACGGTTACGGCGAAGGCTATCGAAGCCGCCAGCACAACGCTAAACAAGAGGTAGTCTCTCTCTCAGCTTGCGGGTTATGGTGTCGAGGCTGACACCCCTCGACCCTTTTATAACCACGTAGTCATTCGGTTCGAGGACGCTGACGAGGCTTTCGGAGGCGACTTCGGAGTCGGGGTAGGTGACGCTCGGGCCGGAGAACGCTTCAGCGTACCAGCGAGCCTCGTCTCCAACGCAGACGAGGAGGTCTACGCCGGATTCCTCGGCGATTTCCCCGATCTCCTGGTGGTAGGCGCGGGTCGAGGAACCGAGTTCGAACATCCCACCGAGCACCGCCACGAACCGCTTCTCCTGCTGGGCGGCCTGTCCGGCCCCGTATCTGAGAACCGCCGCCATCGCCGCCGGAGAGGCGTTATAGGAGTCGTCGTAGACGGTTATATCGTCCCGAAGCTTGAAGAGTTCGCCCCGAAGCCCGGTGCGCTTGATCCTCGCCGCCCCCGCAGCGCACTCTTCGAGCGGGAGGCCGAGGGCGAGGCCACCACCTATGGCCGCCAGAAGCGGTTGTATGAGGTGCGTTCCGAAGACCGGAGCCAGAACCTCCGCGTCGTTGCCTTCGTACCGAACGGTGAACCGGATCCCCTCTTCCGTCTCGTGGAGGTTCAGGGTACGAAGGTCAGGGCCTTCGGGTCCGAAGGTAATCCTTCGCGCCAGTTCCCTCTCAGACGCGGTCGCCACCGCTGGCACGCCGGAGGGCGCGACCAGCACGCCGGCTGCGGGCAGGCAGGCCACAAGCTCTCCCTTCGCCTCAACGAGGGATTCGAGGCCCCCGAAGGAGTCAAGGTGAACGGGAGAGAG
>JBPCNU010000178.1:0-3942 GCA_051000975.1 Rubrobacter sp. | reverse complement strand
GTACATGCCCGCGACGGTCTGGGGGCGACAGTGGCTGCAGGCTCAGCTTCAGCCGGAGACGCACGTCGTGGTCTCGGGGGAGGTGCAGCGGAAGTACGGGCTTCAGATCTCGGCCAAAAGCATCGAGGTCGTAGAGGATTACTCCAGCGGCGAGGGCAACGGCGGCCCGCACTCGGGGAGCTTCGTCCCGATCTACGCCGTCAACAAGAACATTCAGGCCCGCCGGATGCGCTCGCTCGTTCACCGCGCCTTAGATCAAGCAGGACACATCCTCGACCCGCTCCCGCTCGGCGTGATCGAATCACAAGACCTCGTAAACCTCGACGACGCGATACAGGAGATCCACTTCCCGAGCACGAAGGCTACCCTCAAGGAAGCCCTGCGCCGCCTCGTCTTCCACGAGCTATTTATAATACAAGCGGCGCTTGCGGCGCGGAAGGCGCGAATCGAGGCGACCGAGATCGGCAAGCCGAACGCCGGGGACGGGAGGCTCCTGAACCGCTTCGTGAAGGGTTTGTCGTTCGGTTTCACGGGGGCGCAGGAGCGGGCGATAGACGAGGTCTTGCGCGACATGCGTTCGGAGCGTCCGATGCGGCGTCTCTTGCAGGGTGATGTCGGGAGCGGGAAGACGGCGGTGGCGATGGCCGCGCTCCTCACGGCGGTCGAGTCGGGCGGGCAGGGGGCGATCATGGCCCCGACCGAGGTGCTGGCCGAGCAGCACTTCATCTCGTTCTCGAAGGAATTCGAAAACCTTCCCCTCAAGGTCGTCCTGCTGACTGGCTCGCAGGGGGCGAAGGAGCGGCGTGAGAACCTGAAAGCCGTCGCGGAGGGTGAGGCGCACATCGTCGTCGGGACGCACGCCCTTATCCAGAAGGGTGTCGAGTTCGACAACCTCTCGCTCGTCGTGGTGGACGAGCAGCACCGCTTCGGGGTGGCGCAGCGCACGACCATCAAGGAGAAAGGCACGACCCCGGACACGCTCGTGATGACGGCGACCCCGATACCCCGTACCCTCTCACTGACGCTCTACGGCGACCTCGAAGTCTCCGTGATAGACGAGTTGCCACCGGGACGCAAGCCCGTCGAGACAAACATTGTCTCCGTCGCGGAGCGTCTGGACGCCTACGAGTCCGTCGGGCGCGAGCTGGACGCCGGGCGACAGGCGTATGTGATCTGCCCCCTCGTAGAAGAATCCGAGGCTCTGGAGGATGTTCGGGCCGCCGAGGAACTTTACGAGGAGCTGACCCACGAGGTCTACCCGAACCGGTCGGTCGGACTTCTGCACGGGCGGATGAAGGCGAGCGAGAAGCGCGAGGTGATGGCCGACTTCAACGCCCATCGCATAGACGTTCTCGTGGCGACGGTCGTGGTCGAGGTCGGGGTAAACGTGCCGAACGCCAGCGCGATCATCATCGAAGGCGCAGAGAGGTTCGGGCTCTCGCAGCTCCACCAGCTTCGCGGCCGAGTCTGCCGAGGAATCCACCCGCCGTACTGCTTCCTCGTGGCCGCCCCGAAGACCGACGACTCCGAGAAGCGGCTGGAGGCGATGGTAGAGCATCAAGACGGCTTCCGGCTCTCGGAGGTGGACCTCGCGATACGCGGTGAGGGGACGCTCTTCGGGAGCCGCCAGAGCGGCATCGCGGACCTCAAGGTCGCCAAGCTCCTGCGCGACCTCGACGTGCTAATCGAGGCGCGGCGTGAGGCGTTTGCTCTGGTCGCGAAGGACGAGAAACTATCCAGGCCGGAGAACCGACCGCTCAGGCGTGAGATCCGGGAGATACTCGGAGACGAGGTCGAGTGGCTCTTCCGGGACTAGATTCTATGTCTCATGGCGGAACTCAATCTTGATCGAAACCTCGACGTGCAGAATGAAGCTGATCGCCGGAGCAGTAAGACCAGAGATACGCACAACGATGTACAGTTCAATGATGCTGAGCAGTAACCCGAGTATTTCGTATAAACATTCCATAGAGACTAGCTGCGAAAAGGCGAACTCGATGCTGGCGTCGCCGTGCGGGTGATCGCGGGCAGCGCGCGCGGTATCCGGCTCGCTCCGGTGCCGGAGAACGTCCGCCCGACCGCCGACCGGGTGCGCGAGAGCGTCTTCAACTCTCTGGGACAGTTCTTCGACGGCGGGGCCGTGCTCGACCTCTACGCCGGGACTGGTTCTCTGGGCCTCGAAGCCTTGAGCCGGGGTTGCGAGCGGGCGGTCTTCGTCGAGAAAGACCGAAGAACCGCCGAGGTAATTCGCAGAAACCTCGAAACGACACGATTCTCGGGCCGGGCCGAGGTCGTAGTGGGAAGCTCAGCAAGAGAGGCCCGGCGGCTCTCGGCCATTGGCAAGGAATTCAATTTGATCTTCTGCGACCCTCCATATAAAATCGCTCACGAGGAGCTGGGGGACATCATATCCGTGATCACAACTCTCCTTGCCGATGATGGGACGGTGGTTCTCGAAGCGGACGTGAGCCTCGAAGACCTCGCTCCGGCGGTGGGCCTCGAAGCCGCAAGTCGCCGCTACGGGGGAACTTTCGTCACCACAGTGCGAAAAGAGAAGGACTGGAACACGACTTGAGCGTAGCGATATATCCCGGCAGCTTCGATCCACCGACCCTCGGGCATGTTGACGTCATCGAGCGGGCGGCGCGAGTCTTCGAGCGGGTGATAGTCTGTGTCGGGAGCAACGTCAGAAAGGATTCGGCGCGGCTTTCGGGGGAGGATCGGGCCTCTCTCGTGGAGGAGGCGGTCGGTCACATCGAGAACGTCGAGGTCGAAGTGATGAGCGGGCTTCTGATAGACTTTGCCCGCAAGAAGGGCATCCGGGTCGTCGTGAAGGGCTTGCGAGACACGCGGGACTTCGGGGCCGAGCGGGAACAGGCTCTCTTGAACCGGACGATGTCCCCGGACCTGGAGACTATATTCGTAGTCTCAGACGTCCGGTATAGCTTCGTATCGTCGAGTGCGGTTCGTGAGATCGCATTCCATGGCGGAGATGTGTGCAAGATGGTTCCGAGCGGCATACTGAAAGACGTGTGGCGGCTCTACGGTCGCAGCGAATGAGACGAACAGGACATAGAGGCGAATGACAGGTAGAGGATTTTAGACTATGGACGTACTGGTGTTGATAGACAGGTTGGAAGAGCTGGTCGAGGATGCCCGGAGCTTCCCAGGTTTCGGCAACACCGCCATGGTTGACAGAGACGCGGCCTTCGACGTTATAGATCAGATGCGCCAGACGATACCGGAAGAACTCAAGCAGGCACGGTGGATCGTCAAGGAACGTCAGGCTATGCTCGACGAGGCTCGCAGCGAGTCCGACCGGATCATCCGCATGGCTCAGGAGGAGTCCGAGAAGATCACCTCCGACGAGGAGGTTCTGAAGCGGGCCGAGAAACGCAGCGCGGAGATCCTCGAAGATTCCCGCCGCCGCGAGCGTGAGATCCGGCTCGGTGCCGAAGACTACGCCGACGAAGTCCTCGCGAACCTCGAAGATAACCTCGGCAAGCTCCTCGAAGCCGTCCAGCGCGGTCGCTCGAAGCTCCAGGGCGGTCAGGAAGAGGAGCAGCGTCCGTAGCCGAGCTACCGGCTCCGAACCTCGTGCGGTAATCCCCAAGATTCGTAATACAATAGCCCGGTTATGAACGAGACTGTATTTCTAAAGAGGCCCGACGCCGAGATCGGGGAACTCAAAGAGTACCGGGTAGAACTGGAACTCGACCCGTTCGACCTGCACGGTCGGCACCACGAGGTCTCATTCGCTACCGCTCAGATAGCCGTTACCCGGCTCACCGACGGGTTTCATCTCGACCTCGACTTCGATGTCGCGGTGAAGACTATGTGCGACAGGACGCTCGACGATGTGACGATACCGCTGAACTTCTCGGATTCCGAGTTCCTGCAGACTCCGGACGATGATGAACTCGCCGTCACGGACTGGAATCT
>JBPCNU010000177.1:0-4347 GCA_051000975.1 Rubrobacter sp. | reverse complement strand
GTATACGTCCGGGGCCGGAGCCGGGGTGTGTCAGTTCTCCATGCCGGGAAGCTGGGGCCTGCGGTGGCGTTTTCTCAGGATGTCGTCCATCGAGGCGGCCTGGGTGACCCGGTTGTTGCGAGCTTCGAGGGCGAGACGGTCGCGATTACGCACGACCCACAGGTAGAGGTCCAGCTCCGTCCGTCGGGGGAAGAACTTCAGGACTTGCTCTTCGCGGATCATCTCCGAGACCGGCCTGAATGAGTACTCGTACCAGTCTCTCAGGACTTCTTCGGAGGAGACGAAGCGGTGCCAGAGCTGCGAGAGCCGGAAGCCGTGACCTTCTATCAGGGTGGCAAGAGACCGGTACTCCGCAACGTCCGAGAGGCGTACCTCGACCTCCGGCAGCACACGGTCGAACGGCAGACGCTCCAGCAGGAGGCGAAGCTCTATCTTGTGCAGGAGGTCACCCGCCGTTATGTGTGAGTCGATCGGGACGCGGGTCTTCAGCATTACGACCTCGGCGTCTATCATCTCGACCTTCTGCTGCCTGGCAACCGAGACCCGGTGGTTGCCATCGCGGACGAAGTAGGCGTCCCCGATCTTGAACAGGCTCACCGGGGGGAGTTCCTCGGAACTCTGCATTATGCGGTTGATCCTCTTCCACCGCTCACCGAGTTGACGCTTGGAAGGCAGGAACGCCCGGTCGAAGTCCCGGTGCCGCCCGACGCTCCCGACGACCTTCTCCACCTCTACCGCCCTCATCCCCAGATATACCTGCTCGATAGCCCCGAGCGCGCTCTTGACCTCATCGAAGGAGAGCAGGTTGTTGGAAGAAGGCTCGTTCTTGAGAAAAGCCCCGACCTTTCGCAAGAAAGCCCGTCTTCGGGCGCGAGTGAAGTCCTTGTCAGCCCGCTCGTCGGGGTCGGTGTAGCCGATCATAGAAGAAATCTACCCCCCTGCCCCCGATGTCTCAAGTCCTCCGCCGAGATTGACACGAACATGACACAAACGTGACACAAACGAAACGCAAGAAAGAAGAAAGGGAGGAGCCGAAGCCCCTCCCCGAAGAATATGCCCTTGCTCTGAACCGGGTCTTACTTCGTTGCGTCTGCCTTCGCCGGGATGCCCTCCGCCTCACCGGCGAACTCGAAGGCGCTGGCGGTCCCTCGGGCGGTGTTCCGGTCTTCCTTGTTCCAGACGTTCTCGCAGTTGTCCCTCGCAACGTCCAGGGTTTCCTTATAGACGGTATCGTCGTTGCCGGAGCCGCAGTTGATAACGTCTTTCTGGCCGTCGACGGTGTAGAACCGGTCGTTACCCGCCCCGCCGAAGAGCCGGTCTTTGCCGGTGTCGTTGATCGTGTCCTGCCCGAAGGCGATGTTGCCCAGGAGGTCGTCGCCGGGGCCGCCGTATTCCATGTCGTTGTCGGGGCCGCCTGCGACGTTGTCCGCGTTCGGCGCGCTGTCGGTCTCGGCGTCGCCGACGAGCGTGTCGCTGCCCGAGCTCCCGATGAGCGAGTCGAGGCCGTTCTGGCCCTTGATGGTGTCCGCGCCGCCATCACCGCGCAGGAAATCGTCGCCGTCACCACCGTCTATGGTGTCGTCCGCTCCGTAGGCATAGACTATGTCGTTGCCACCGTAGGCGAAGATATTGTTGACGTTGTTCGTCCCCGTCAGGCCGTCGGCCTGCTGAGTCCCCTGGCACGTCCCGCTTGACGGGCAGAATTTGTTGACGGCCAGCGCCGTCCCCGCAAAGACCACAACAAGACCTGCGACCAGCATCCCGATGCTCAGTAACTTATTCAAGACCCATCCTCCAAGATCACTTCGCTGCTTACCCCTGACGTGCCTTCGAGACAGCCTCCATTCGCATGGACCTGTCTTGTCGGTAAACTCCACAATAGCGAAGATTTCGTGCTTGCGCACTATCTTTCGGGATTATTTTCGGGATCGGTTTTCGAGTATTGGTCTTGCTCAGACTTCGATGAAGTGGTGGCTGTAGACGTTCAGCACTTTGGTCGAGCCGTAGCGTCTGTGGCGGCTCTGACGCGCTCCGTAGAGGTGGACGTGACCGTGCAGCCAGAGGTCCGGCTCGTAGCGGTTCATCATCTTGAGGAAGGACTCGAAGCCCCGGTGGGCGAAGTCCTCGCCGTCTCCGACGCCGTAGGGCGGTGAGTGAGTTACGAAGACCGTCGGCTTGGGCCTTCCGAGGAGTTTGCGGCCCGAGATCCTCGCCGAGAGCGCGCGACTCTTGCGGCGCATCTGACGCTCGGTGTACTGATTCGCCCCGCCGGAGTAGTTTATAGACCCGGAAAGCCCGGCCAGAACCACCCCGCCGATGTCCATGACCTTCCCGTCTAGCGGGATGCAGCCGCCGGGATAGTCACTCGACTCTACGTCCGGGTCGTGGTTGCCGAGGACGTAGTAGACCGGAACCCCGAGGAAGGTAATGATGTACTCCAGGTAATCGAAGGGGAGATCCCCGCAGCTTACAACGGCGTCCACCCCTCTGGCGTAGTCGTTCAGCGTCGGGCCGTAGAGGACGCTCTCCTCCCGGTCGCTTATGCAGAGTAGCTTCAAACGTTCATCTCTCTATCACCCGGTAGAGCATAGCGTCTTCTACGACGGAGAGTTCGTAGCCCGCCTCCCGCAAGAGCCGAGCGTTCGTAGCGCCCGGATACATCACGTACACGGGCCCTCTTTGTAAACCCCGCTCGGCCCGGCCCACCCAGTCGTTCGAATAGAACGGGTCTTCGAGGGCGATGTCGCGCCGGTCGCCCTCCACGAGCTGCATGTAGTCGAGCGTCCTGCCGTGTACGAGGACGGTCGAGCCAGGCGCGACGTTCTCCTCGACGGCTGAGATCATCGTCCGCCCGAGGTCGTCGTTCGAGCGATCCCCGGCCAGATAACTCCCCGGAATACCGATGATGACCAGGGCCGCAAGCCCGAGAGACAAACCGTAACGAAGGTACTTGCGGTTCGAGAAGAATGAAGTGAGAACACCCGTTCCGACGGTCAGGAGCAGAGAGAGCACGAGGTAGGTGGGGATGAAGTAGATCTCGACATCCTCGATCTCGTACTCGAGTGCGTACCCGAGGTTGAGCAGAAAGACGAGCGCGAGCAGGACACAGGCCGCCACGTCTCGCCGGGCCAGAACGAAGACCCCGACTACAGCCACCACGACGAGCGACGGACCGAGGTTTCGAGCGAGGTCGTCCCCGTACAGCGAGAGCCGTCCGAGAAGCTCCCCCGGCCCGAAGACGAACATGCTCCCCTTGAACTCCCCACCAGAGACGAGCTCGTAGAAACCCGAAAACGTCGAAGGGTCCGGTTGCGGCCCCGCTCCCAGAAGCGGCGGCTCCATCATCGCTCGAATCGGCAGGTACAGGTAAGGCGAAAGCCCGATGAGGAATGCCCCCGCGCACGCCAGCAGTCGCGCCGGACGAAACGCTCTACGACCCAGAATCAGCGCGACGAAGACCGCTCCCGCCGGTAGCAGGAACATGCTCGTCAGGTGGTTCGTCAGGGCGAGACCGCCGAGGAAGACCGCAAGGACGAGGTGCGCGTCGCGGCCCGTGTCCCGCCAGACAAGGAGAGCGAGCAGGAACACGCTCGAAAGGAGGAGATGCAGAGTATAGACCTCCGCTATGACGGCCTGCGACCAGACCGTCGCCCCGACCCCGAGCGCGACCGCTCCGACCGCCGCCCCGAACCGTCCCGCGCCGAGCCTTCCGGCGACGAAGAACAGTGTGAAAATCGTCGCCGCCCCGAAGACCGCCGAGGCAAGGTTCACCCGCCACGCGACCTCTCCGAACGGCAGGTAGGTGAAGAGGTGAGCCAGTATGATGTAAGTCGGGTATCCGGTGTAGCTCGGGATGCCGAGGACGTAGGCAGCAACCTGGAGGTGGGCCGAGTCGAAGTTCTCCGGCGAGTAGTAGAGGACCGTCGGGGCAAGGGTACGGAGGTAGAGTGCGAAGATGATGAGCGCGAGCCCGGATGCGGTCAGAAAGTCGCGAGGGGAAGCGAGAAGAGGCCGGGTTTTGGCGTCGCCGGGCATGGGGAGATCATACACACGCCCCGAAGCCCTCGAAACTGCAAGGAGATGACACGACTTGTCCGCCCCGGAGACCCCGAAGCTAACCGTAGATATCGTGTTGCCACAGAGCGGGGGAGTCGTCCTGATCCGCCGCAGGAACGAACCCTTTGAAGGCCAGTGGTGTCTCCCCGGCGGCTTCGTCGAGGTCGGGGAATCCGTCGAGGCCGCCGCCGTCCGCGAGATGAGAGAAGAGACCGGGCTCGACGTGAAACTGGAAAGGCTCGTCGGGGTCTACTCCGACCCGGAACGTGACCCCAGGGGCCACAGTGTGAC
>JBPCNU010000176.1:0-6160 GCA_051000975.1 Rubrobacter sp. | reverse complement strand
AAGGGCCGCTCCCGAACGGAAGCGGCCCTTTTATGGGATCTACTGGCTCGGGTTACGCGGCGGTGCCGTTGAGCAGGGTGCCGAATTCTCCGCCCTTGATCATGCGCTCTGCCTCGCGCTGGAGCTGCCTCACTCGCTCGCGGCTGACGCCCAGTTCGTCAGAGAGCTGGGCGAGCGTTGCGGAGTCGCGCCCGTCGAGACCGTAACGCCTTATGAGGACGTGCTTGTTCCTCTCCGGGAGTTTCTCGACGGCTTCGCGCAACACACCGGTCTCCATCTCGCGAGCCACGGTCCCGGCGGTGTCGGAGGCCTTGTCGTCCTCGACGAACTCACCGATCTCGGACGCATCGTCGTCGCTGCTCATGCGCTGGTTGAGGCTGGTCGCGTCCGGCATCGCGCCCTTCACGTCCCGGACTTCATCAACCTCCCATTCAAGCTTCTCTGCGACTTCCTCGTCGGTCGGCTCCCGGTTGAAGAGGGCCGAAAGCTCGTTGTAGGTGCGGGCCATCTTCCGAATCTTCTCGGTCATGTGAACCGGTACCCGAATAGTCCGGCCCTTGTCAGCGACCGCCCGCTGAACCGCCTGCCGTATCCACCACGTCGCATACGTCGAAAAGCGGAAGCCCCGGTCCGGGTCGAACTTCTCGACCGCCTTCATAAGACCTATGTTGCCTTCCTGGATCAGGTCCTCGAACGGCAGGCCATAGCCCCGGTACTTCTTCGCGACGGAGACCACGAGCCGGAGGTTCTTCTCTATGAGCCTCTGGCGCGCCCGGCGGTCGCCCTGCTTGGCCCGGTTCGAGAGGTCTATCTCCTCGGCGTGGGTCAGTAGCTGGCCCTTGTCTATGCGGGCGAAGTAACCCGGAATGAGGTCCGGGGTCTCGCCGATTCGGTCAAACGTCTGTGTATTTCGTGTCTTCGCCATGAAGATCCTCCTTATCGTTTTTATATCCCGCTGTCTTTCGCCAAGACGATCCCGAGCGTCACGCTCCGGGGCACGTCCCTACCCCGCGCTTATAGACGCGCACTGCCGGGATAGCGACTCGGCCGGTGGGTATACTGATCCTGCGGGGGAGTTGAACCTCGGATTGTGTAAGTCTCTAAGTCTCTGCGGAACCCTGAATTATACACATGAAACAAAGTGTGTCAAGCTATTGCGAGGCTTTTTGTGAAAGATTTATCAGATCGTCCAATCCTGCTCTTCTGTTTTGTCTCTGCCGTCGCCACCAATGGGTTGTCATCAGTGTACGGGAGAGTACGGGCCATTTACTGGAAAGTTGCGGCGAAGTTTATGTTGTTTCGGGCTTATGGTGAAACGAGGATGAAGCGAAGGTGAAGAGTAAGGTTCTGATTGCTTTCCTGGTTTTGATCCTGCTCTGGGGGTCCTCTTTTGCGGTGGTGAAGGTGGGGCTTGGGGTGTCACCGCCGCTCATGTTCGCTGGGTTTCGGGCATTTATCGGTGGGTTGGTGATGCTTGCGGTGGCGGTGATCTTTGGTGGAAAGCCGGATTTCAGGCGTAATCTCGGGGCGTTCGGGTTTCTGACGCTCTTGAACGTGGTGCTGTTCATCGGGTTCCAGACGTTCGCGGTGAAGGAGTTGCCATCCGGGGCGGCGGCGGTTCTGGTGTACTTGCAGCCGGTTCTGGTGGGGGTGCTTGCGTGGTGGTTTCTCGGGGAGCCGCTCTCGGTGGTGAAGGTGGCCGGTCTTCTCACGGGGTTCGGGGGGATATTCGTGGTGAGCGTCGGCGGGCTTTCGGGGGATTTTACGCTGGTCGGGGTCGGTTTCGGGTTGCTCTCCGCCTTCTTCTGGGCCTTCGGGACGGTGTATTTCAAGCGCGTTCAGGGGAGGATCTCACCGCTCTGGTCGGTGGCGGTGCCGTTCTTCACGGGCGGGCTGGTATTGAGCGCGCTCGGGTTCGCTGTGGAATCGGTGGGGGACATTGAGTTCGGGGCGGCGTACTTCGGGAGCCTCGGATATTCCGCTCTAGCCGGGGTCTCGGCTTCGTGGTTGATCTGGTTCGCACTCGTCGGGGCCGGGGAGGCGAGCCGGGTCGCAGCGTACATCTTCGCCGTTCCCCTGACCGCCGTGGTTATCGGGGTCGTCGTGCTGGGTGAGGAGTTGCGGGCCTCTCTGGTCTTCGGCGGCCTGCTCGTCCTTGCGGGCATCTATCTGGTCAACCGGTCCCCGGCGCAGGCAAAGGATGTGGAGGACGAATCCCGGAGCACTATCGGATAAACTGGTGTCAGAAAGGTGAACAAGAAGGTCCAAGAGAAGGTCCAAGCTCCAGATGCAAGCCCGTCAGCACCGGAAAACGGAGGAATTGTGGTAGATCACCTCGTATTCTTTACCATGAGAGATGATGTTTCGACGAGCGATTCGGAGGGGCTCTTGGGTTCTCTCTCTGCGCTTTCGGAGGAGATACCGGGAGTTCTGGATCTCTCGGTCGGGGAAGACTTCAGCGGCAGGAGCGGCGGGTACACACACGCACTCTTCGCCCGCTTCGAGGACCGCGAGGGTTTGAAGACCTACGCAACCCATCCCGCGCATCTAGCGGCGGTCGAGCAACTCGATCGGCTTACCGAGGGGCGTATCGTCTGCGACTACGAACACTAGAACACCGCTGAACGCCACCGAGCTCCAGCACCGCGCATATTTTCGAGGTTTCGAAGGCATTCGGATAAAATAACGGGGAAGCAAAGGGGAAACGAAGAGGAAGTCGAAAACACGGCTTCGGGAGTGGGAGGTTTCATGAAAGAGTCGAGGCGTAGCTTCGAGGCTCCAAAGGATTACGCAAAGGCGTTTCCCGTCACGGTGGATGGCGTCGAAGCGGAGGCGGGGTGACCGCTCCTGAGCAGGCGCCGAGGAGCCCGGAGCAAGACCTGGGCAAGAGATCGGCCCTCGTGCACGACCGCGTTATGGAGTCGTATGGCTTCGGCGGCGATCACCCCTTCAATCCGCTTCGCCTGCGCCTCACGCTGGAGCTTTGCGAGGCACTCGGCCTGACGAGCGGCTTCGAGGTGGTCGGGGCCGACCCCGCGACCGACGACGACCTGACGACTGTCCACAGCCTGACCTACGTCCGGCGCGTTCAGGACTGTTCCGCCGCTGGCCCGGACCTCGACGACCTGAGCTCCTACGGCATCGGCACGAGCGACAATCCGATCTTCCCGAACATGCATCGGGCCTGCTCGCACGTAGTCGGAGCGGTCTTGAAGGCTTCACGGATGGTGATGGCGGGTGAACTGGACCACGCCCTCTGTATCTCCGGTGGATTGCACCACGCCATGCGTTCGCGGGCGAGCGGCTTCTGCGTCTACAACGACGCCGGGGTCGCCATCGCCCGACTGAAGGAAGAACATCCCGGCATCAAGATAGCCTACGTAGACACCGACGCTCACCACGGCGACGGCGTACAGTGGATGTTCTACGACGACCCGCAGGTTCTCACCGTCTCAATGCACGAGACCGGACGCCACCTCTTTCCCGGTACAGGCGAGGTGGAAGAGAAAGGTCGCGGGGACGGCGTGGGGTACTCGGTGAACGTGCCGTTGGAACCCTTCACCTACGACGACACGTGGATAGAGACCTTTGAGGCCGTCGTGCCGGAGGCGTTGCGAGCTTTCGGGCCGGACATCATAATCTCGCAGAACGGCTGCGACGGACACGTCCTCGACCCGCTGACGCACCTCTCGGCGACGATGCGGCTCTACGAGCATATCCCCCGGCGCATCCACGACCTCGCCCACGAACTCTGTGGAGGTAAATGGGTCGCGACGGGCGGCGGCGGTTACGACATCTGGCGCGTCGTGCCCAGGGCGTGGACGACGCTCTGGGCGGTCGTGTCTCATCAGGAAGTGCCGGAATACCTGCCGCAGGGCTGGCTGCTGGAGCGCGGTCTTCAGAGCCCCGTCTTGCTGCCGGAGACGATGCTGGACCTCGCAGAAAACTTTCCACTCACCATACGGGCCAAGGAAATCGCCCAAAGAAATCGCCGGACGGCTACAGAAGTAATGGAGAAAGTCGTACCATTGATCTCATGAGATATATGAACGATACGAACGTCACACGGGTTATTTTCGAGATGGCTTCCGGTTCGGAGACGAGGCCGAAAGAGACGACGAAGAACCGTCTGAGTCAGGAGCCACCCTACAAGGTCCTCCTCCACAACGACGACTTCACCCCGATGGAGCGAGTTATAGACGTGCTCAAGAAGGTCATCCCAAACATGGACTTCAAACAGGCCACGAACATCATGCTCGAAGCGCACAAGAACGGCAAAGCCGTCGTTATAAAGTGCCACCGGGAACTCGCGGAGCTTTACCAGGAAGGGCTTACGAGTGGTGGTTTGATCTCGACCATCGAACCGGACTGATCTCGGGTCGAAGTACCCGAACGGAAGCTGAGCCCGGAGAACCGGGTCTGTAGAATCTTCTCGGGCACTACACAGTGGATTCGGGGGAGGAGAACCTGTGTCTGAGGTGGGGGGAACGCCTCTCATGGCGAACGCGAGGTTTCGGCGCCTGTGGATGGGACAGAGCATCTCATTCATCGGGGATGCCATCATGCTCGTCGCCCTGATAGTCCTCGTCGCCGACCTGACCGGGAGCGCGGCAAGCGTCGGCGGGGTTCTGGTCGCCCGGATACTCCCCACGCTCGCGAGCCCGCTTGTCGGAGTTCTGGCCGACCGGCTCCGCGACCGCCGGAGGCTCCTCGTCGCGGTGGACGTGGTGCGGGCCGGGATCATACTCTCCCTGGTCTTCGTCACCGATGTAGCCGTGCTCTACCCGCTGGTCTTCGCGCTCGGGGTCTGTCAGACGCTCTTCAACCCGACCATTCGCTCGGCCTTCCCCGGCGTCGTCGGAGCGGGGGATATAACGCGGGCGAACGCCCTGGTCAGCGGCTCCTTCAGCCTCTCGGTCGCCGTCGGCCCGGCGCTCGGTGGTCTGCTCATCGCCTTCGTCGGGGTTCAGGTTGCCTTCGTCATAGATGCCCTGACGTTCCTGGTGTCGGCGGCGTTTCTCGCTTTCGTGGCGATGCCCGCCGAGCGTGAGCAGGAAGAAGAGGAGGGGTTCCTCACCGAACTCCGCGCCGGGCTGTCGTATCTGGGCGGCGCGAGGCTGCCGCTCGGGCTGGTGCTGGGTGCGCTGCTCCTCGTGCTCGCCGAGAACTCCACCGTCCCGGCCGAGGCTTTCCTCGCGAGGGAGACCTTCGGGGCGGGCAACGCTGGGTACGGGCTTCTCGTCGCGGCGTATGGCGCAGGGATGATCACCGGCTCCGGCTTGATGGCCGTCGTCGGGGACCGGGCAAACCTCATCACGACGTATTGCGCCAGCATCTTCGTCGCCTGCGCCGCTCTCGCCGCTGTCGGGTTCGCACCGTTTTTCGTCCTCGTCCTGTGTGCTCTCTCCGTCGCCGGAGCCTGCAACGGCATAGACAACGTCTCCACCGACGCGCTTCTGCAAAAAGAAGTTCCCGGTCCGTTCCTCGGGCGGGTCTACTCCGTCCTCTTCCTCTTCCGCAGCACGGGAGAAGTAACCGCGCTCGCCGCCGGAGGCTTCATCGTAGTGGCCGTCGGACCGCAACCCTCGTATCTTATCGCCGCAGCGGCAATGGCTGCCTTCGGAATCCTCGTGCTGGCCTTGATCCGCTCCGGCGGAAAATCCACCGGATAATTCCGCCTCAGCCGGAGCCCGACCCTCGGGGGTGAAGCATCACCCTTCACTTCGGGTACACAAGCACGTAGCATAAAGCGCGAAAAGGCTCACGAACGCAAGGGAGGTGAAAACAATGAACGATCGCGGCAAAGCTTGGTAGATAAAAACTCGAATCCTTGAGAAGCCGTCGGCTTAGCACCAAACCAAGAAAGGAGGATATATGACTGATCGCGGCAAAGCATGGTAAATGGAGCAGTCTGTTGCAAACTTAACGACACATTCATCGCTGGTTGAGGCTGGAGGTATTGAGCAATAGGAACTGAGAGCAATTCGGCGGCGTTGTTGAATCTGCGTTCGTACATAGGAACTCTCGCGGTTCTGGCTATCGCTTTGGCTGCCTCTTGGATTTACTGGTACGGACTCAGCGTAGACACGAGTTCGGCTGCTGGAGCTTTCATATGCTGTGTGCTGCTACTCGTAGTCGAGAGATTTCCTATCGGTGTCTC
>JBPCNU010000175.1:0-2515 GCA_051000975.1 Rubrobacter sp. | reverse complement strand
TTAGGTGATGCGTTCGGTATAAGCGAACGACCGGGTTGTCCGGGGGATGAGGCGGGTTTATCTTCGGTTATGGAAAGGGAGTATCTGGAGGGAGTTTGCCGTGCAGACGGTCAGGAAGGCCGGGAGGATCCTGAACCTCTTTTCTCTTGCGCGTTCGGAGTGGGGGGTGAGTGAGGTTGCGAAGGAGCTTGAGTTCCCGAAGTCGAGTACGTCTTCGATGATGGCGGCACTCGCGGAGCAGGGTTTGCTCCGGCGCACGAGCGAGCGGCGGTACAGGCTTGGCTGGCGGGTGATGGCGATGAGTCAGATCCTCCTCGCGGAGCAGGCGAAGCTGATGGAGTCCTACGGCGCGGATTGCGTCTACGTCGTGGATTCTGCGGGAGCGATGTTACCGGAAGACGCGTCGGACCGGATGAAAGCCCTGAAGGATGCTCTCTCGATACAGGTCGGGTACCACGCGCACGACAACCTCGGCCCCGCCATCGGAAACACCATCGCGGCTGTGAAGGCCGGTGCGGATCAGATAGACGGGAGTTTGCGTGGCCTCGGGGCCGGAGCCGGGAACGCCCCGACCGAGCTTGTCGCCGCCGTTCTGGACCGGATGGGCCTCAACCCTGGCCTTGACGTTTTCGCCCTGATGGACGCTGCGGAGTACGTCATCGCGCCGTTCATGCCGTTCCAGCCGCTCACCGACCGGGACTCCATCACCATCGGGTACGCTAGGGTCTACTCGACGTTCTTGCTGCATGCGAAGCGAGCCGCAGAACGCTACGACCTCGACCCCCGCGAAATCCTCGTAGAGCTCGGTCGGCGGCAGGCGGTCGCCGGTCAGGAGGACTGGATCCTCGACGTCGCGGTAGAATTTTCCCGGCAGAAGGAAGGGGTGAAGGGATGATGGGCGAGCAAGGTGAGACGAAGATAGACCCGCTCGACTTCCGGCGCACGCTGGGGCTGTTCGCGAGCGGCATCACGGTCATCACGACGAAGCACGAGGACCAGATACACGGCATGACGGCCAACGCCTTCGTCTCCGTCTCGCTCGACCCGCCGCTCGTGCTTGTCTCGATAGACAACCGGGCGAACATGCTCGAAATCCTGCCGAAGAGCGGCTGCTACGGTGTGAGCGTCCTCTCCGACGAGCAGGAGCAGATGTCGCAGCACTTCGCCGGACGCCCGAAGGTGGACGAACCCCCGGAGTTCATCGAGCGCGAGGGGATACCCTTGCTCGATGGGGCACTGGCTCATCTCGTTTGCAAGGTCGTGGAGGCTTATCCGGCGGGGGATCACACCCTCTACATCGGGCGGGTCGAGTACCTCGACTACCACGACGGACACCCGCTTCTTTTCTACACTGGCGGCTACCGAAACCTCGACGTGCAACTCTCTGACCCTTACGTGTGGTGAGAGAAGCGACCGGAGGATATCGTGCGACAAGCATTGCAGAGCGTGCTTCACCCGGCGCACCTCCGCCGGACGGGCCTTATAGCGCTGGTAGTCGGGACGTGGCTCACGGCCTTCAATCAGGGCGATGTAGTCCTCTCCGGCGGCCTCGAAGCGGGGTTAGCGGTGAAGGTGCTGCTCAACTACCTGACCCCGTTCGTCGTGGCGAACCTGGGCCTTATATCGAAGAAGAACGAACCAAAGAATAACGAATCGAACGAGGAGGAAGAAAGTGGCTGAGAACAAGACAAGCACCGTGGAGACCGGACGCTACGAGACGTTCCTGAACCGCGCCGGGGAGGGCAACGATGAGGCGATACTCTTTCTGCACGGCTCCGGGCCGGGCGTCGTCTCGTGGTCGAACTGGCAGTTCGCGCTGCCCGTACTCGGCGAGAAGTACGACTGCCTCTCGCTGGACCTCGTGGGCTTCGGGAAGACCCAGCACCCCGAAGAGGGTCAGTACCCGGAAGACATGGCGGCGTGGATAAATGTATGGGTGGATCAGAACATTGCCTTGATGGACAAGCTCGGCATCGAGAAGGCTCACGTGGTCGGGAACTCGATGGGCGGGGCGGTTGCGTTGCATCTTGTCGACCGGCATCCCGAGCGGTTTGAGAAGATGGCGATGATGGGGCCGATAGGGCCGCCGCACGAGATCTCGGACCAGATCAACGAGATCTGGGGCTTCTATGATGACCCGACCCCGGAGCACATGAAGACCATTATCAACTACTTCGCCTACGACCCGGAGGCCGCCGTCGGGGGGGATCTGGACAACATCGCCGCGATGCGTACCGAAGCGGCGAACACTCCGCAGGTCCGACGCAGCTTCGAGGCTATGTTCCCGGAGCCGCGCCAGCGTCAGATAGACGGTGTTGGTCTGCCGGAGGGAGCGTACGACAGGATGACCCGGCCTGCCTTGCTCGTACACGGGCGCGACGACCACATCGTCCCCTTAGAGACCAGCCTGCATCTTCTGGAGCATCTGCCACAGGTGCAGTTGCACATCTTCGGGCAGTGCAGTCACTGGACCATGATCGAATACAAAAACGCCTTCAACGAACTTCTCCTCGAC
>JBPCNU010000174.1:0-11972 GCA_051000975.1 Rubrobacter sp. | reverse complement strand
CCCGAACCCCGGCGGTATAGCAGCGAGCACCGGCGGCGGCGATACGACGAGCAACCCCACCACCGCCACGACCTGGAGCGCGGCCTTGACCCCGAAGTAAAGGTCCACGAAGTCATCCGCGAGCCCCACCCCACCGGCGAGCGTCGCCGCCGCGACGAGCGGCAACGTTTCCCGCCCGACCTCCGGGGCCATCAGGGAGAGAACCGAGAACCCGGCCCACGTCCCCGCGATAACCGCCACCCCGCCGAGCCTCGGGGTCGGGACCTTGTGGGAGCTGCGGGTGTTCGGGAGGTCCATCAGGTTCCGTCCGACCGCGAAGCGCACGAGCAGCGGCACCAGAAACCCCGAGACGAGCATCGCCGTAAAAGCAACCGCGAGGACGAGCGGCGTCACGGTCATCCCGTCACCCGCCCAGAATCCCGGCTCGTCTCAGCCGCTCGACCTCGAGCTCGACCCCTTCTTCGAAGGTACGCGGTGAGTAGCCGAGGTCCTTTCTCGCAGGCTCGAAGGAGTAAGCCTTGTCCTCCCGAAGGCGCATGACCTGCTCGGAGCCGAACGGCAGAGGCATCCCGAAGCCCTCAGCGAATGCCAGCCCCTTCTGTATCGGTTCCAGCGGCAGGCGTACTATTCGGGGGTTTCGACCGAGTGCGGCCCCTGCGGTCCTGACGAGGGATTCGTAGGTAAGCGGATATCTGCCGGGGAGATCGTAAGCTCTACCGACGGCAGCCTCGTGCCGTAAGGCTTCCACTACACCCGCAGCGCAGTCCTCGAAGTAGACCGGCTGCCAGAGGTTCTTGCCGTCCCCGAAGACCGGGAAGACGGGCGAGCGGTCCAGGAAGCGCAGAAGGTGGTGGATATTCTTGTCGAGCTCGGAGCCGAAGATCATGGCCGGACGCACGATGCTCCATGCGAGCCCGCTCCCCCGCACGACTTCCTCCATTTCGAGCTTCGGCCCACTCCGGGAGGCGAACCGCGAGTGCGCGCTCGTGCTCGAAACCGCCACCAGCCGCTCCGCTCCGGCCCGGCGTATCCCTTCAGCGACCTGCGGCGAGTATTCGATCCCGGCGACGTGTACGACCGCCTCTACCCCGCTCCGGCAGGCCCGCGCCACGTCCTCTGCCAGTGAGACGTCGCCCCGCACGACCTCGACCGGAAGCCCCGACACGCGACCCAGATTCGGGCTGTCCGGCCTGACCATTACCCGAACCTCGTGTTCTCCGGTGGAAGTCAGGGCAGCGAGTATCGCCCCGCCGAGCAGACCCGTCGCTCCCGTCAGGAGTATCTTCAAACGTCAACCTCTATTGCGGGAAATCCCAAGCGTAACCTCCGAGCGGTTCAGTCCAGCGACCTCGCGGCATTCTAGCGCAGGCAGTGGCCCGACCGGAGCCCGTCTCCACTAGATAATTAGATAACATAGAGCCTCGCGGAGGATGATAGATTCGGTGTTTTGGGACTAAAGGAGGTGCGGGTTGAAGGTCGTGATCACAGGCTCGTCAGGACAGGTCGGCCTCGAACTCGCAAGGCTCCTGCCGGAACGCGGCTACGAGACCGTCCCCCTGACTCGCTCCGACCTCGACATCTCCGACCTCGCCGCCGTGGAGAAAATCCTTGAGTACCATCGTCCCGACCTGGTGATAAACGCCGCCGCCTTCACGAACGTGGACGGCTGCGAAGGAGAGCGCGAGCGGTCGTATGAGATCAACGCCTCAGGCCCCGCAAACCTCGCCCAGACGACCGAACGACTCGGCGCGGACCTCCTGCACATCAGCACGAACTACGTCTTCGACGGCCACGCGGACCGCCCCTACGAACCGTTCGACCGGCCGAACCCGGAGAGCGCCTACGGTCGTGGCAAACTCGCCGGAGAAGAACTCGTCATGCGCCTGACGAGCCGCTTCTTTGTCGTGAGGTCCGCCGGGGTCTACGGTGAGGGACACAATTTCGTCCGCACGATGCTGCGCGTCGCGAAGGAACACGACATCCTGAAGGTGAAGTCCGACGAGTACATCGCTCCGACCTACGCCCTCGACCTCGCGGAGGGGATACTCCAGATAGTGGAGGGCCGCCGCTACGGGCTGTATCACCTCACGAACTCGGGCTCGTGTTCCTGGCACGAGTTTACCGAGGAGATCTTCACCCTCACCGACACCGCAACCGAAGTCCTCCCCATCCCCGCCGCCGAGTATCCTCTCCCCGCCCCGCGCCCCGCCAACGGCCTCCTCTCCGGCCTCGGCTCCCCTGCGCTCCGACACTGGCGCAAAGCCCTCACCGACTATCTCACCCGCGAAGGCGTACTCGACCCGCCGAAGTAATCCCCGGAAGTGACCCCCGCAAGTAACCCTGCGAGACGCTTGCGTAACCTTTTCGCGCTCTGCACAACGTAGTTTCGAAACCTCTTCGAGTTTTTCTTCAAGTTTTTTCGGAGTTGGGACGATAAGGAGTGGAGAAAGTCATTTCGACTACGTCCGGCTGCCGGTTGAAGCTAACGGGCTGGAAATACAGCGGCCCTGAGCGACCTGTCTCGGAGCCGTAAGTCTCGGTCAGAGGGTCACATACGGTCCGTTCGAATTATTTCGAGCGGTCATTTTGCGGAGGGGGAGAATATGTGTGGAGGTTGCTGCGGCGGCTCATCCGGGGGGATGGATCGCAAGGAGTTCTTGAAGATCGGGGGCGCGGGGGTCTTCGGAGCGGCGATGCTCGGGCTCACGCTCTCGGGGCAGGCGATGGCCCAGACGAATTCGAGCCTCGTCTCGGAGTTCGAGGACGCCTCCGAGAAATACGGGGTCCCGCTGGAGTTGTTGCTCGCGATGGGCTACGTCTCGACGCGGTGGACGATGCCGGAGGTCTCCGGGGGATACAGGCCGGGCGACATACACGGCATGGGCGGCTACGGGGTCATGGCCCTGAGCGACAACCCGGACAACGAGACGCTTGCCAGGGCCGCAGACCTCACGAACATCCCGCAAGACAAGCTCCAGAACGACCGGGCCTCGAACATACTAGGGGCGGCGGCAGTGCTCTCAGAATTGCATAAATCCTCCGGTGCGAACCCCGACGACCTCGACTCCTGGTACGACGTGGCCTCGACCTACGGCGACGGTCCGCTCTATGCCAATCAGGTCTTCCAGACCTTGAAGGACGGCGTTTCGGGAGAGGCCGGAGAGGAAGAACTCGGCTTCGAGGCTCAGGACGTGGAAGACCCGCGACCGCTCTACTCGACCGCCGAGACGTCGGACTACTCTGGCGCCTCGTGGTACGGAGCGTACTCCGGGAACTACTCGTCGACAAATCGCCCCTCATCGAACAAGATCACGAAAATCGTCATCCACGTCATGCAGGGGTCGTGGTCCAGCGCGATCAACTGGTTCAAGGATTCCCGGGCCGGGGTCTCGTGTCACTACAACATTCGTTCCTCGGACGGGTTCATCGGACAGTCGGTGAAGGAAAGAGACATCGCCTACCAGGCCGGACACTGGCCGACGAACCAGACAAGCGTCGGCATCGAGCACGAAGGTTACGTCAGCGACCCGGGCCGGTGGTTCACGGATGCGATGTACCGGTCGTCGGCGAAGTTGACGGCGTACCTGTGCAAGAAGTACGGCATCGCTATAAATCGCACCAACATCATCGCACACGCCGAAGTTCCGGGGTGTTCGGGGACGGGTGGTGGGTCAGGATGCCACACCGACCCCGGCAGCGGCTGGGACTGGAATCGTTACATCAATCTGGTGAAAGAGTTCGCAGGGGGCCAGACCAACCAGGCGAGCAATCCCAACGATGTGATCGTAGACAACGCCACCGCCGGGCGGTTCACGGCGTCCAGCGAGTGGGACAGGAACACGTTCAACACTCAGCGTTACGGGCCGAACTACTGCGCCGGGTCGCCTTCGAAGAGCGTGATAGACCCGGCGAGGTTCAAGGTCAATATCCCGGTCAGAGGCACGTACAAGGTCTACGCTCGCTGGCCCGCCGCCTCCGGCTACAACACAAGGACGACCTTCAGGATTAGAACGTCCGGCGGCTTAAAGGAAAGGGTCGTCAACCAGACCAGAAACGGCGGAAAGTGGGTGCTGCTCGGCAGCTATCCCTTCGCCGCGAAGGACGCCTGGATCGTCCACGTCTCTCGGAAGAGCCAGAGGGCAGGCTACGTCATCGCCGACGCGGGACGGTTCATCAAGAGCTAAGGACAACTCCAAGATGCCCGTACCCTGACACGGGGCGGCGGCGGCGTTAGAGTACGTCCCCGTGTCGAATCATCCGGAAATCCCTGAGGATACACCCCGCGTCTCGGTCGTCATCCCGAACTGGAACACTAGGAAGTTTCTCGGGATGTGCCTGACCTCGCTCGGGCAGCAGACCTTCCGGGACTTCGAGGTCGTGCTGGTGGACAGCGGCTCGACGGACGGCTCGCTTGCCTTTATGCGCGAGAGCTTTCCGGAGGTCGAAGTCGTCGCGCTCGGGGAGAACCGGGGCTTCGCGGCGGCGGTGAACGCCGGGATAGCGGCGAGCGGCTCGGAGTTCGTCGTCTTGCTGAACAACGACACCGAGCAGGACCCCGGCTGGCTTGAGTCGCTCGTGCGGGCGGCGGATGCTCGCCCGGAGGCCGGGCTGTTCGCGACGAAGATGCTCTCATACTCCGACCGCCGCTACCTCGATGGCGCTGGAGACTCCATCCGACCAGACGGTTTGCCATACCGGCTCGGACACGGCGAAATAGACCGGGGGCAGTTCGACCGGGCGGCCTACGTCTTCGGAGCGTGCGCCGGGGCCGCGATGTACCGCCGACGCCTCTTTGAAGAGGTCGGCACCTTCGACGAGGACTTCGGCTCCTACTGCGAGGACGGCGATCTGAACTTCCGGGCACAACTCGCGGGCCACCGCTGTCTCTACGTGCCGGAGGCGGTCGTGTATCACGTCGGGGGCGGGGCGACCGGCGGCAAGAGGAGCCGGACCGCCACCCGACTCGGGAGCCGCAATAGCCTGAACTCCCTGGTCAAGAACCTGCCACTCGCCCTCGTCCCGCACCTGTTGCCGTTCTTCGCGGCGGGTCAACTCGTAGGGCTCGCCACGGCAGCGGCCACCGGCGTCCTGCCGGCGCACCTCGAAGGCTTGAAGGAAGCCGCCGGGATGTTCCCGCTCATGCGGGAGAAACGCCGCCGGGTGCAAAGCGCGCGCAGGCTCTCAGACACCGAGATGGTGAAGCTCGTGCGCGGCGCGGCCCTCGACTCGACCGCCAGCATCGCTCGGCGGCTTGCAGGTCTTCTGATCCCCCGTAGGGTACGTTAGTTGAAGTTCTCTTTCGTACTCGTCAACTACGCCGATTCTTGGGCTTTGATCTCGGCCTGTCTGAAGTCCGTTGCCCGGGCTGCCAGCGTGTCCGGCGTAGAGTACGAGGCCATAATCGTCAACAACGACCCGCCAGAACAGGCCGCAGATCCAGAGACCACGAAGGCGACGAAGATAGTAGAGGTCGGGAGAAATATCGGGTTCGCCAGGGCCGTCAACCTGGGCATCCGCGAAGCGAGCGGTGATTTCATCGTCCTCATAAACCCGGATTCGACCCTTGGGGATGGCTTCTTCGAGAACGTCTCGTCTTTTCTGGCTGGCAACCCGCTAGTCGGGGTCGTCGGGCCGAGAATACTCGACGTTGACGGTGCGGTGCAGCTCTCGGCCCGGCGGGAGTTCTCCTTTATCTCCGGCCTCTTCGGACGCACCTCGCTTTTGACTCGCCTCCTGCCGGAGAGTCGCTTCGTCCGGGATCACTTCCCCGCCACAACCACCGAAAGCCCTTCTCCGGTGGACTGGGTCTCGGGGGCGTGCATGGTCATCAGGCGCAGTGTATTCGAGCGCGTTGGACTGCTCGACGAACGGTTCTTCATGTACTTCGAGGACGCCGACCTCTGTCGCCGGGCGCGAGAGGCCGGATACGAAGTTTTCCATCTGCCGCAGGTCGTCGTCGTCCACGATGCGGGTGGCAGCACGAGCAGCCACCCGCTCGCGGTCTTCAGGCTCCACAGGAGCGCGTTTCTTTACCACCGCAAATACGGCAGGCACGGTCCGTTTGGGGTTCTGAGCTTGCTCGTGGCGGTGGGGCTTGCAGCGCGGGCGGTTGCAGGCTTAGCTGCCCACCTGCTCCGCTCCGAGGCTCACTAACCCTTGCGGTAGCCTGGGAGCAAGGAAGCCGAGATCTCGGAGAGCTTCGGCGCTGTCCGATCTTTTTCGGAGAGGGTGAGTTCCTCTACGGGCCACTCTATCCCGACCTCCGGGTCGTTCCAGAGCACGCTGCCTTCGTTTTCCGGGGCGTAATAGTCGGTGCATTTGTAGGAGAAGAGCGCGACCTCGCTCGTAACGACGAAGCCGTGCGCGAAATCCGGCGGCACGTAGAGTTGGCGCTTGTTCCGGGCGGAGAGCGTGGCCCCGAACCACTCGCCGAAGGTCGGGGAGCCGACCCGGATGTCCACGGCCACATCGAAAACCTCGCCTTCGAGGACGCTCACGAGCTTGCCCTGCGGGTTGGGGTTCTGGAAGTGCAGGCCGCGCAGGACACCGTAGGAAGAATACGAGAGGTTGTCCTGGACGAACTTCTCGGGCAAGCCGTGCTCGGCGTAGCGACGGGCGTTGAAGCTCTCCATGAAGAACCCACGTTCGTCGCCGAAGGCCTTCGGCTCAAAGACGAGAACGCCGGGGAGCCGCGTCTCTATGACGTTCATCTGTCGCCCTTCATCTGTCTTTTCATCAGGGTCATCTCGTCTCCCGGGTGTTCAGGGCCTCCGCTTTCAGGAGGTCGAGGAGGTACTGTCCGTAGCCGTTCCGCTTCATGGGGTAGGCGAGTCGCTCTAGCTGCTCGGCGTCTATGTAGCCACGAAAATAAGCGACCTCTTCGGGGCAGCCGATCTTCAACCCTTGCCGCTCTTCCAAAGTCTCGATGAAGTTCCCGGCCTGCTGCAGGGATTCGTGCGTTCCGGCGTCGAGCCAGGCCGTGCCGCGTCCCATCATCTCGACCCGGAGCTTCCCGCGCTTCAGGTACTCGACGTTCACGTCCGTTATTTCGAGTTCTCCCCGCGCCGAGGGGGCCAGGTTGGAAGCTATCTCCACGACATCGTTGTCGTAGAAGTAGAGCCCCGTTACGGCGAAGTTCGATCTTGGGATCGTAGGCTTCTCCTCGATAGAGAGTACCGTTCCCTCCCGGTCGAATTCGACGACGCCGTAGCGCTCCGGGTCGCGGACGTAGTAGCCGAAGACCGTCGCCCCAGCGCCTCTCGAGACCGCGCTGCCCAGCTGCTCCTCGAAGCCCTGACCGTAGAAGATATTGCCTCCGAGGACGAGCGAGACGGAGTCACGCCCGACGAACTCGCGCCCGATGACGAACGCCTCGGCCAGACCTTTGGGTTCGGGCTGCTCGGCGTAGGAGAAGCTCATCCCCCACTGTGAGCCGTCCCCGAGGAGTTCGGCGAAGCGCGGGAGATCGTGCGGTGTCGAGATCACCATTACGTCCCGGATGCCGCTCATCATCAGGGTCGAGAGCGGGTAGTAGACCATCGGCTTATCGTAGACGGGGAGGAGTTGCTTGCTCACGACGCGGGTCAGCGGATAGAGCCGCGTCCCGGAACCGCCGGCGAGGATAATGCCCCTCGTATCTCTCGTATTCGAGTAGGTCGGGGTTTTCGCTGCGTCGGACACCAGCTTATCTTAACGAATAATTCACCGGCAACCTCGTGTGTGGCTTCAGCGATTCTCAATGCTCGGAGAAGACGTTGTATTCGAGTTGTTCCAGGGTCGCGATCCTTTGCTCCATGTCTCCCCCGGCGGATCGCAAGTTTTCGGGTTGCTCTTCGGGGCGCGTTTCGTATTCGCGGACGATGAGCGCGAGCCGCTCTCGTTCGGAGCGTTCCTGCTCACCGATTTGCCAGCCGTTGTAGTAGGAGACGGGATGGCTCACCAGGACGAGAGCCAGTGCCACGCAGGCCAGTCCACCGTTCAGGTGGTTTCCGGTCTCGCGCCACAGGCTGTACAGCAGCACGAGGACGGCCATACAGGCGAGCATGGAGAACGTCGTGTACCGGGAGGCCAGAGCGGTTTGCAGACCGAACCCGGCTCTGCCGAAAGCGATCCCGGCCAGCGTCATCAGAGAGAAGAAGAACAGGGATATCCAGAAGGCATGCCGATCTAGCAGGCCCGCCCGGTAAGAGAGCAAGACGGAGGCCCCGCCGAGCGAAACGACGAGAACGCCGCAAACGACCGCGAGCATCGGCCTAGATACGAGTGAGTTTCCAAGCAAGGTGAGAAAGTAACCCGCGAAGTCCGAAAGACCGTAAGGCTCGCCACCGCCGGACGAAGGTCGGTAGGCGAGATACGCACCCCAGGTTATCGCTCCAGCCGCGGCCCAGACGACCAGCAGGGTTCGCGCCGTACCTTTGCGGAGGCCAGAAGCAGCAGCCCGGCGGGCCAGACAAGGAGCCCCTGAGCCGAGGAACCGGACGCCACGAGACCCAAAGCCAGAGCGAGCGAAAAGACCGAAGCCTCCCGGAGCCCTGCGCGCTCCCAACGACCGCTGTAGAGCAGAAGCAAGGTCGCAAGACAGGCAAGCTGGGTAAGGGCGAAGGTGATCTGATACCCCCAAAGGAGGTTCGTGTGCTGGCGAAGACTGAAGACCAGCCAGACGACCGGGACGAAGACGAGTAAGTCTCGTACTCTGACCTCATCGAGCGACTTGCGGAAGGCTACGAACAGCAGTACGGCACTCCCGGCCAGACATCCGACGAGGAAGTACATCTCGGCCACGTTGTTCCAGGCCGTCACCGAACCGAGGGAGATCATGACCACCCTGGGGAAGAAGAGCTGATGTTCGTTGTGAAAGGCCCAGAGGTCGGATACCGAGAGTTGCCCGTTCGCGAGCCGGGCGAAATGCGGGACCATCTCCCACTGGTCCGCGAACACCACGTTGACCCCGAACGTCCTTACGTAGAGTACGCAGAGCGCGGCGGGTAGCAGCATCAGGATGTAGCAAATCGCTCGCACGGTCGGCTAGCGTTCGAGCCTGAAAGAACACGACCGGCGGAGTTTACCGGCTTGCGTGAGTAAAGCGTAGATCATGAGCACGACCCCGATCATCTCCATGAACTCCTCGACGTGCGGCAGGACTATGGTTCTGACGACGTTCTGCCAGACGGAGATGCTTTCGAGGCCACCGCTCGAGAACACGTACAGGTCCGTGAGTACCTCCACGCCGACCGCTCCCGCCAGATATATCGCCGCCGATACAGACATCAAGGTACGCACCACAGGGGGACGAGCGAGTAAGAACCTCGCATAGAGGATCAGGAACGCCACGACGGCCAGTGCTCCGGGAATAACCCAGGCCCTATGAATGATCTCACCGCCCAGGCCGAGATAGGCCAGCATCCTGGCTCCAAGCGGAGAGAGTTTCTCGTGTATTGAGATCGCCTCATCCACCGAGAGGTAAGCGAAGATAATGGCCAGACCCGCCCAGTGCAGCCTCCATCGGCTGCGCGAATCGAACTCTTCCCGGGCGACGACCGCAGCTACGACCCCACAGGACAGAAGCAACACGGTCGAATACCAGGAAGGCAAACTGTCGTCCGTCCCAACGAAGAGCAGCGAGAGCAGTGAATTCCCGCCCATCCCGGCCAGCGCCCCCACCGACTGCACAACCCCGCTCAGAACCGTGAGCAAGACGGCAACTACAGCAAGACATACCGCTACTCTGAAAGCGGATATAGACATGAGTCGTTTCTTCTCGGTGCTCAGGGTTCAGCTCCTCTGCGAGACCGTTACACGAAGATTTAATCGCGTATAACGGCGGCCTGCATTAGAGCCCGGTTAGAAAATTCAGCGCTGGCTATAAGACCCGACTACGGTGCAGGGTAGCAGCCGTCCGCGTCGGCGACGGGGAACTCGTCCGGGCAGCCACCATCGGACATGAACGGCAGCGGCCCCTCGACGCTTCCGCTGGATTCGAGGAGATCCCGGCCGACTCTTTCGTCGGTGTCGTTGATGTCGCCGGTGTCGTTCGTCCCGTACTGATCATCTACAGCGATGTTCCTCTTGTCACCGTACTGATGGTCCGCAGCGGAGTCACCGTTGCTATCAAAACTGGCGTCTCTATTAGAGTCATTGGTGTCGAAAGAGCCGTCGTTGTCAGTGTCCGCACCGGTCCTCTCCTGTGTTGTGAGGCTGGAGTTCCCAGTGACATCGCCCATATCCTGGGCCGAGGCCTGCTGTTCGTAGGCGAAGCGAGCAACGAACCCTACGGCTACGATGAGGCAGGCGACGAGCGTGATCCCTACAAAGCGCAAGGTCGAGACTCCCTTCGGATTCTTCTGATCAGACATCCACTTTCGTGCATTCTAATCTACGGGACGAGTTAGTGTAGCGGGGGCTTTCAGTCCTGGTCTGATTCCGTTGTACCGAGTCGCTCGCCGGAGTATTTTCCCTCCACGACGGCCTCGCTCCACCGGCCGTTCTCCATGTACCAGAGGATGGTCTTCTCGAGGCCGGTCTCGAAGGTCTCTTCCGGGGTCCAGCCGAGTTCGCGCTCCATCTTGCCCGCGTCTACGGCGTAGCGGCGGTCGTGGCCGGGACGATCGGTAACAAACTCTATAAGCCGCTCGTGCGGGGCGTGCGGCGAGTCGGGGACGAGGCGATCGAGTACGGCGCAGATCTCCTTCACCGTTTCGAGGTTGGTCTTCTCGTTGTGGCCGCCGATGTTGTAGACCTCGCCCGGTCTGCCGCTCTCCAGAACGCGCAGGATGGCCCGGCAGTGATCCTCGACGTAGAGCCAGTCACGCACCTGCCCCCCATCACCGTAGACGGGGAGAGGCTTCCCCGCGAGAGCGGCGGAGATGACCAGCGGGATGAGTTTCTCCGGGTACTGGTACGGACCGTAATTGTTGGAGCAGTTCGTGGTGAGGGTCGGGAGGCCGTAGGTGTGATGGTAGGCCCGCACGAGGTGGTCCGAGGCAGCCTTCGAGGCCGAGTACGGTGAGTTCGGGCGGTACGGGCTCTCCTCGGTGAAGTAGCCGGTCTCGCCCAGGGCGCCATAGACCTCGTCGGTGGAGACGTGCAGAACCCGGAAAGAATCCCGCTCCCCGGCGTCTTCAAGCGACCGCCAGTAGTCGAGGCAGGAGGCGAGAAGTCGCTGGGTGGCGGCCACATTCGTCTCGATGAAGGCTTCGGGGCCATCTATGGAGCGGTCGACGTGCGTCTCGGCGGCGAAGTTCACGACGGCGACAGGTCGGTACTGTTCGAGCAGCTTCGAGACGAGGCTGCGGTCGCCGATATCTCCACGGACGAAGATATGGTCGAGGTTTCCGAAGACGCCGCCGATCGTCTCGAGGTTCCCGGCGTAGGTCAGGGCGTCGAGGTTCACGACCCCGTACTCCCCGGTCGTCATCAGGACGAAGTTCCCCCCGATGAAACCGGCACCGCCCGTTACGAGCAGGATATCTTTACTCACCGCACCTCACCCTTCGTTGTCTCAGCAATGTACCGGGCAGAAGATCCTAAAAGAACCCCCGGAAACGCTACGGAGGAAATTCCGCTCGTTTCGGTTTAATTTACTAGATGGCGGCTCACTCTACCGCTTTTCGGTCCTATACTCCCTGAGTCTCGAACGGGAGCTAGTCAGGCAGGTGATCTCAGCAGATGATAGACCTCGTCGGTCTCTGGAAGAAGTCCCGGCGGCGACTCGAAGCGGCGGCCCGCCGCAACGACTCCGTGCGCCGCTCGGTATATCGCGGCCGGGGCTTCGTCCACGACCTGCGCCTCAGGCTCTCCAGCGGCAACGTCTCCGGTGAAGTTCCGGCCCCGGAGAAGATCGTCTGGATCTTCTGCACAAGCCGCAGCGGTAGCTCCTGGCTTCGGGCGATGCTCAAGGATCTGCTCGCCGCGAAGGTCTGGGAGGAGCCGAAGGTCGGGCAGCTCTTCGGGCTAGTCTACGCCGGGGCGCAGGA